>JALOSP010000136.1 GCA_025458365.1 Hyphomonadaceae bacterium | reverse complement strand
TCTGATCGCCCGACGCGCCGCTCGGGATCTACGCCTGATAGGCCAATACACAGCACGAGAGTTGGGAAGGCATCAGCGCTCCTTGTATCTTCGTCAGTTGGAACAGCGCTTCGAATGGCTTGCCGCCAACCCGCGGCTCGGCAAATTGCGCAACGAAGTCGCGGAAGGTTGCCGTTCGTTCCAGCAGGGCCAACACCTCGTGGTCTATCGCCAAACGGCAGGCAAGATCGAGATTCTTGCCGTTATTCACGTTTCGCAAGATATTGGCGCACTTGAATTGTAGTGTTGATCGTCGCCACCCCCAATTTGACCTCGCCACCCATTTCCCCTACAGACCGCCCGTTCGCGCTTGCCGCGACTTGAACACCCCTCCAGCCAGACAGCCCCGCCCTGACGCGGATGAGCTGGCAGAGGCCCCCGCCCGACGTGATCGTCCGGCGGGGATTTGTGTTTGGGTTGTTGGGGGCGTGAAACCGGCAACTGGAATGATCAAGGCACAATGTTCGAGGCACTCTCCGATCGATTGACAGGCGTTTTTGACACCCTGACCGGGCGCGGTGCGCTGTCGGAAGGCGATGTCAATGCCGCGCTGCGCGAAGTGCGGGTGGCGCTGCTGGAAGCCGACGTGGCACTGCCTGTGGTGAAGAGCTTCATCGACACGGTTCGGGCCGAAGCGGTGGGCGAAAAGGTCATCCGCGCGGTGAAGCCCGGCCAGCAGGTGGTGAAGATCGTCCATGACGGGCTGGTCTCCATGCTGGGTGGCGATGAGCCTGCCGCCGAACTCAACCTCAATCAGGGCCCGCCTGCCATCATCATGATGGCCGGCCTGCAGGGCTCGGGCAAAACCACCACGACCGGCAAGCTCGCGCTGCGGCTGCGTTCGAAGATGCGCAAGAAGGTGTTGCTGGCCTCGCTCGACACCCGCCGCCCGGCGGCGATGGAGCAGCTCGCCATTCTGGCCAGACAGGCCGAAGTGGACAGCCTGCCGATCATTCCCGGCCAGACGCCTGCCGACATTGCCCGTCGCGCGCTGACAGCCGCAAAACTGGGCGGCTATGACGTCCTGTTTCTCGACACTGCCGGGCGCACCTCGATCGACGAGGACATGATGGCCGAGGCAGCCGAGATTGCCGCCATTGCCCAGCCGGTCGAGATCATGCTGGTGGCAGACAGCCTGACCGGTCAGGACGCAGTCGAAACCGCCCGCCGCTTCCATGAGCGTCTGCCGCTGACTGGCATCACGCTGACCCGCGCCGATGGTGACGGGCGCGGCGGTGCGGCGCTGTCGATGCGCCATGTGACCGGGCTGCCGATCAAGTTTCTGGGTGTTGGCGAAAAGCTCGACGGGCTTGATGCGTTCGATGCGCGCCGGGTGGCGGGGCGCATTCTGGGCCAGGGTGACGTCGTCTCGCTGGTCGAGCGGGCCGCAGAGGCTGTCCAGCAAGTCGATGCCGAAAAGATGGCCGCCAAGATGGCCAAGGGCAAGTTCGACCTGGACGATCTGGCCATGCAATTGCGCCAGGTTCAGTCGATGGGCGGGCTGGGCGGCATCATGGGCATGTTGCCCGGGGTGAAGGCTGCCAAGCAGGCCATGCAATCAGGCGCCATCGACGACAAGACGGTCAACCGCCAGATCGCCATCATCGGCTCCATGACCAAGGCCGAACGCGCCAAGCCCGACCTGCTCAATGCCAGCCGCCGCAAGCGGATTGCCAAAGGGGCAGGGGTTGATGTGGCCGAGGTCAACAAGGTGATCAAGATGCACCGCTCGATGGCTGACATGGTCAAAGCCATGGGCAAGGGCGGCATGAAAGGCCTGATGGGCAAGATGGGCGCCATGTTCGGTGGCGGCATGCCCGGTGGCATGGGCGGTATGGGCGGCATGGACCAAGCCAGCCTGGAAGCGCTTGGTCGCAAGGCTGCTGCGGGTGGCATGGGCGGTCTGCCCGGTGGTCTGCCCGGATTGGGCGGCATGGGTGGGGGTGGCCTGCCAAAAGGATTGCCGGGCGGCTTGCCCGGTCTGCCGGGTCTGCCCGGCACCAAGAAGTGAGAAATGCACTCAAGTTCGTGAAAGGAACCATGGAATGTCTTTGAAAATCCGTCTGGCCCGTGGCGGCGCCAAGAAGCGCCCGGTGTATCGTGTTGTTGTGGCTGACAGCCGCTCGCCGCGCGATGGCCGCTTCATCGAGAAGCTGGGCCGCTTCAACCCGCTGGTCGCCAAGGACAGCGACGAGCGCTTTGTTGTGGACCTTGAAAAAGCCGCCGAGTGGATGAAGAAGGGCGCCCAACCCACTGACCGCGTGGCCCGTCTGCTGGCCGAGCGTGGTGTTGGCACTTTTGTGGCTGGCAACAACCCGAAGAAGGGCGAACCCGGCCAGAAGGCCCGTGAGCGCGCTGCCGAGCGTGCCGAGCGTGAAGAAGCGGCCGCGGCTGCCGCTGCTGCCCCGGCAGAAGAAGCCCCGGTCGAGGACGCTGCTGCCGACGCCTGATCAGCACCCGGCATGACACATGAAAGACGCGCGCCGGGTTCCCTGGCGCGCATTTTTCATTGTGAAACAGAGTAGCGTCAGGTCATCTGGTTGCGGAGCACGTTCTGGACCACCGCGCTGGACGGGCGCCCGGCATAGCTCAATCCCGGCGTGATCGCGATACCAAGCGAGCCGCCCTGCAGGATCACCATTGGCCGCTGGCCTGTCTGGATCCGCAACCGTCTGACCCGCCGGTCGGCCCGGTTGAACCAGCCCGCAGGCATGCGCTGCATGGCAAGGCTGGCATTGCGGAACGTGTCGAGCACCAGTCCCGGTGGCAGACCTGCCTGGGCTTCGACCCGCACATTACCAGGGTCATACCGGTCGAACCATTCCAGCGCATATTCCACGGTGGCCTGCAATGAGCCCATGGAACTGGTGGGGCGGGCGATCGGCTCACCGCCTTCGACCGGGGCCGCAGCCCGCCCGATCGTGTCGCCGCGGCCATAGAATGTGGCTCCGCCAAACTCTGTCAGGCGCAACATGATCTCGCCCACATCATTGCGCAGAACTTCATCACCGCGCGCACCAAACGTGCCGCGTAGCGCCCAGACTTCGGCTTCACCATCTTGTTTCAGCAACGCAAAATTCCGCAAGGACCGGTCCAGTACGAAGCCCGAACCGCCTTCGATCCGAAACCGGGACCAAGGGCTGACGGGCAGCATGGTGCCACCAACGAGAGCGGCCATCGCCTCGGATTCAGGGTCTGAGGGCCGTGACTGGCCGCGCGCTGCCAGAGGCAGGCCGGTTGCACCCGCGCACACCAAGGCGGCGCTGCGGCACAAAGTCTGGCGGCGGCTGAAATAATCCATCACACCCCATTAAATCCGGAATCAGGCAGATTGTTGGCCAAGTTCACGGTGGCTCGCCTGATTATCGCAATGCGTCGATCACAAAGGCTGCCGAGGTGCCGTGCCCGGCAAGGAAGGTCGCCGCCAGCCGGGCATCCAGCATGCCATCGACTGACAATTCATCTGCATGGATGCCGCCTGCCACCATCAGGCAATCGAGGCCCTGGTTGGAGGCCCCTTTCACGTCGGTTGGCAGGCCATCGCCGATACACAACAGGCGCGACCGGTCGAGGACGCGCCCGGCCAGTGCCTCCGCCTGTGCGATGGTGAGGTCATAGATCGGGGCGTAGGGCTTGCCAGCCATGATGACCGGGCCGCGAAGCTCCTCATAGATGTCGGCCAGCGCTCCGGCGCAGGGGATCAGCTGGCCGCCGAACTGCACCACCCGGTCAGGGTTGGCGCAGACGAAGGGCAGGTTGCGGGCGGCGAGGGTCGCCAGTTCGTCGCGATAGCTCTCCGGCGGCTCGCTCAGATCATCGCGAAGTCCGGTGCAGATCACATAATCTGCTGTGGCGGCTGGCTGGAAGTCCACCGGCAAGCCGTCATACAGGCCCTCATCCTTGGACGGCCCGATCTTGTAGGCTTTCGGGCCGCGCCGGGTGATTTCGGCGATGGTGGCGTCGCCCGAGGTGACAATCGCATCCCAGGCATCGCGGCGCACGCCAAGCCGTTGAAGCTGGGTGGGGATCACATGCGAAGGACGTGGCGCATTGGAGATCAGGACCACAGGCTTGCCGGTGGCCCGGAACCGGGCGAGCGCATCGCATGCCTCGCCATAGGCTTCCCGGCCGTTGTGGATCACGCCCCATACGTCGCAAAGCACCGCGTCATAGTGGTCGTGCAAGCTGTCGAGGGTGTCAAGGATCGTCGGGGTCATGGGCGGGCAGGTAGCGTGCCGGGCTGCTGCTGCCCACCCCCTTCATCAGCGGGCAGGCTGCCAGAACTGCATGCCAGAATATTCCCAGCCCCAGGGAATGCCGGTTTCGCCGATGATCGAGGCAACGATGGCCGGGAAAGCGGCCTCCGAGCGCACGTCATTGGACAGGATCACGACACAGCGACGCCCGGTTTCGACACAGACCCAGGTGTTGGCCGTGGTATCATTGTGCCCGCCCTTGTAGAATCCGCTGCCCTGCGGTCCGGAAAAGGCGATCACCCCAAGGCCGGCACCGATGCCGGGGAAGGGGGCGGGGTGCTGGTTCTCCTGAAACAGGGGAAACTGGCTGCGCGTGCCGATTGGAAGGTGGGATTGCACCAGCGCGGCGCGCGAGGCCGCTGTCAGCCCGTCACCACGGACATAGGCCGCTGCCAGCTTGCCCATGTCTTCAATCGTGGTGTCCATCGAGCCTGAAACGCGCACCTTGCTGCGCTCATCATGGGCTTCGATGGAGCCGTCGGCGGCAAATCCGTCGGCCAGATTGGGCCGGAAGTCATCGCGCCAGATCAGGCTGGTGCGGCTCATGCCATTGGCTGCAAACAGGCGCCGGTCGATCTCGGCGCCGACATCCAGCCCCAGTCCCCGCTCCAGCACGAATTGCAGCAGGATCAGCCCGTCACCGGAGTAGGAATAGCGGCTGCCCGGCTCGAAATGGATGCGCAGCTGCCGGTCAGGTTCGAGGAAGTAGAAGTTTGAAAACCCCGCACTGTGGGTCAGGAGAATGCGCGCGGTCAGCTGGCGCCAGCGGGGATCACCGGCCAGCCCGGCAAAGGCCGAATAGCGGTTGATGATGTCTGGCGTCGCATATT
>JALOSP010000135.1 GCA_025458365.1 Hyphomonadaceae bacterium | reverse complement strand
GCAGTGCGCCTCATCGATGGCGATCACCGACAGCCTTGCCCCCACCAGCTGGTCCAGCAGCCAGCCTGACCCCAAAGCCTCCGGCGCCACATACAGCAGATCGAGCGTGCCAGCATGCAGCCGGTCAAGAATCGCAAGACGCTCTGGTCCCTTCAGGGAGGAATCAAGCCGCGCGGCGCGAACACCGGCATCGGTGAGTGCGGCGACTTGATCGGTCATCAGCGCGATCAGGGGAGACACCACCAGCCCGCAACCGGGCCGCACCAGTGCCGGGATCTGGTAACACAGGCTCTTGCCGCCGCCTGTGGGCAGCACCGCCAGCACATCGCCACCATCCAGAACAGCGCAGATCACATCGGCCTGCAACCCGCGAAACGCCCGGTGCCCGAACACATGTTCCAGCGTGTGGGCGGCATGCGCCATCGGTGTGTCATGCATCTGCGAGAGGGCGGCGGTCATGCCGCGGCTGTGGCAGGGTTTGCGATGGGGCGCAAAGCATCGTGGCATGGGGGGGACCGCTTTCCGGCCTCCTTTCCTCCCCCGCCACGCGGGGGAGGTGTCTGAAGGACCGAGAGGGTGTTTGCTTCAGGTATCGCGATGTTGGGAGGAAACACCCCCTCGGTCCCGCTCACGCGTGACAGCTCCCCCGTTGGACAGGGGAGCAAAAGCGTCTGGCCACACTGAAAAACCGGTTTGCAGACCGGCCTCGATGGTCTAAGACGCGCCTCCCGACAGGATGCCCAGATAGCTCAGTCGGTAGAGCAGCGGATTGAAAATCCGCGTGTCGCTGGTTCGATTCCGGCTCTGGGCACCATTTTTTCTTGACCCTCAAACGCCGGGCGGTCGCATCCGCGACCTTGGCTCCTCGCTGAAGCTCGGACGGCCAGTCGGCCTTGCGGTGCTGCGCACCGGTTCGAGTCCAGACCGGTTCCGGGCACCATTTTTCGTTCCTCCAAATGGTCTTTGATGCGCTCTGCCGCCGCTGGGGCAGGCTCGCTCAATGCTCGCATCTCGGCTGCGCCGGGCTGGTCTTGGTGCAAGACACTGTTAACAGGACCGCACAGTTCCAGCTGCGCTGCCGCCCCCTCAGCCCTCGCCAAGCCCGTCGGGCAGGCCGACCACGTGGAAGCCTGCGTCCACATGCACCACTTCGGCGGTCGTCGAGCGGCCAAGGTCAGACAGGAGCCAGAGGGCAGCGCCCGCGATTCCTTCCATGCTGGTATCTTCCTTCATCAGCGACCATTCGCGACCGGTGCTGATCAGGCCGCGACCGCCCTGAATACCTGCCATCGCCAGCGTCTTCATTGGCCCGGCGCTGATTGCGTTGACCCGGATGCCCTGCGGCCCCAGATCACGAGCCATATAGCGGGTGGCGGCTTCGAGCGCCGCCTTGGCCACGCCCATCACATTGTAGGACGGCAGCACCCGCTCGGCGCCCAGATACGACAGGGTCACCATCGACCCACCGGGAGTCATCAGGCCTGCCGCGCGCTTGGCACACGCCACCCATGAGAAGGCAGAGATATCCATGGTGCGCAGGAAATTCTCCCGCGTGGTGTTTTCCACGAATGACCCACGCAACTCGTTCTTGTCGGAAAAGCCGATGGAATGGACCAGAAAGTCAAGCCCGCCCCATTGGGCCCTCAGTTCGCCAAACACGGCGTCCATTGCCGCATCGTCGGTCACGTCACACTCCAGCACGATGGACGAACCCACCGATTCGGCCAGTGGCTTCATGCGCTTGCCCAGTGCCTCGCCCTGATAGGTGAAGGCCAGTTCCGCCCCCTGTGCGGCCAGTTGCCGGGCAATGCCCCAGGCGATGGACCGGTCATTGGCCACACCCATGATCAGGCCGCGCCTGCCCGCCATCAAGGTTCCGGTAGGAAAGGTCTCTTCGCTCATGGTGCTGGCTCCACGGGTGGGATCGGTTCAGGTGGCGTCGTTTCGCGTGTGCGGCCCGCCGGGTCAAGTCTCGGATATCGGACGGCACCGCCACGCGCGCCTGACAGCAACACACCACCCATTTGCCCCGTCGCACGCTTCCTGCTATGGCGCGCCGCACATGAGGCCCCGCCCGAACCAACGGCGCGGGGCCTTCCCTGATTCTGTCCTCCCCCGGAGCATCCCTGTGACCACCGAAACCGCCAGTGCGGCGCTGCGCAATGTTGCGATCATCGCCCACGTTGACCACGGCAAGACAACCCTGACCGATCAATTGCTGGCCCAGGGCGGCGCCTATCGCGAAAACGAGGCCCGCGCCGAACGCGCGATGGATTCCAATCCGCAGGAGAAAGAGCGCGGCATCACCATTCTGGCCAAGTGCACCAGCATCGTCTGGAACTCCGCTGGCGAGGAAGTGCGGATCAATGTGGTGGACACACCGGGCCACGCCGACTTCGGCGGCGAGGTGGAGCGCGTGCTGAGCATGGTCGATGGCTGCCTGTTGCTGGTCGATGCCACCGAAGGTCCGATGCCGCAGACCAAGTTCGTGCTGTCCAAGGCACTGGCTTTGGGTCTGCGCCCCATCGTGGTGCTGAACAAGGTGGACCGCCCGTCGGCCCGTGCCGATGAAGTGCTGGACGAAGTGTTCGAACTGTTCATGGCGCTGGGCGCCAATGACGAGCAGCTGGATTTCCCCGCGCTCTACGCCTCGGGCCGTGACGGCTGGGCCAGCCTGACCGAAGATGGCGCGCGCGAGACGCTGGCGCCCTTGTTTGAAACCATCGTGGCCCACGTGCCGCCGCCTGCGTCGGTGCAAAAGCGCGACGAGCCGTTTTCCATGCTGGTGACCATGCTGGATGCCGACCCGTTCCTTGGCCGGATCCTCACCGGCCGGGTCGAAAGCGGGCGGCTGGAAGCTGGCATCACGATCCATGCCATCGGGGTGGACGGCAAGATCGTCGAGCGGGCCCGGGTCTCCAAGGTGCTGGCCTTCCGGGGGCTGCGCCGCCAACCCATCGATGTGGCCGAAGCTGGCGACATCGTGGCCATCGCAGGTTTCAGCCAGGCCACCGTGGCCGACACCCTGGCTGACACCAGCATCACCGCCTCGATCCCGGCCCAGCCGATCGATCCGCCGACCCTGTCGGTGACCGTGATGATCAATTCCTCCCCGCTCGCCGGTCGTGATGGCGACAAGGTGCAGAGCCGGGTGATCCGCGACCGTCTGTGGAAACAGGCCGAGGGCGACGTCGCCATCAAAGTCACCGAAACCGCCGACAAGGACGCCTATGAGCTGCAAGGCCGTGGTGAATTGCAGATCGGCGTGCTGCTGGAAGGCCTGCGCCGCGAGGGCTTCGAACTCACCATCTCGCGCCCGCGCGTCGTGACCAAGACGGACGAGACCGGCCAGAAGCTGGAGCCGGTCGAAGAAATCGTGATCGACGTGGATGACGAATTCACCGGCCCGGTGGTGGAAAAGATGAGCCTGCGCAAATGCGAAATGCAGGACATGCGCCCGTCTGGCGGTGGCAAGACCCGGATCATCTTCCACGGACCGTCGCGCGGCCTGATCGGCTATCACTCCGAATTCCTGACCGACACGCGCGGGTCGGGCGTGATGAACCGGATCTTCCACGAATGGGCGCCGTGGAAGGGCGACATTCCCGGTCGCCGCAACGGCGCTCTCGTGGCCAATGACAGCGGCAAGTCGGTGGCCTATGCCCTCTGGTATCTGGAGGAGCGCGGCGTCCTGTTCATCGGTGCCGGTGAAGATGTCTATCAAGGCATGATCATCGGTGAAAACGCCAAGCCGGAAGACCTCGACGTCAATCCGTTGAAGGAAAAGAAGCTGTCGAACGTGCGTTCGTCGGGCAAGGATGAAGCCATCCGCCTGACCCCGCCGCGCCGTCTGACGCTGGAGGCGGCCATCGCCTATATCGACGATGACGAACTGGTGGAAATCACCCCCAGCGCCATCCGCCTGCGCAAGCGCGAACTGAACCCCAGCTTCCGCAAGCGGCGCGTGAAGGCTGACTGATCGGAGCTGGAGCGCGCGCTTCCAGCGCGCATGCGCGATGCAATCGCGCGCTCCTTGTTGAGGTTCACCCCCGCTTAACCACGCCGGTTGACCCCGCCTCAACCACTCCCGTGGTAACACAATCGAGAGTCCAAAGGTCTCCGGGCGCCACAAGTGCGTCTGAAACGGGTAGAATCCCAACAACGCGGGGCACGAAACGTGCGTCCAGACGTGGTGATCAGACTGGCATCTGCCGTGCGGGGAAGCGCTCCTTCCGCCGCCGTGAAGTCGTGTCTGGGGGGCTTCGGGCTGGAGCGCGGCTGTCCCAGCCGCACCTTTGAAACGAACATCTTGCGGCAGGGACTGCCGCGCTCCCCCAGCCCCGGTGCGCGATCATGATCGGCGCCATGTCCTCCTCCCTGGCCCTGGCCCAACGCACGGCGACCAGCGCACGGTCGACCATGGATTCCATGAGCCGCCAGATTGCGACGGGGCAGAAGGTCTCGTCGGTCAAGGACGATGGTGCGGCTTGGGCGCGGGCAAACAGTCTGCGCAATGACGCCAGCACGTGGGACTGGCGCGCCAGCGAGGCACAGCGCTACCTGCCTGTGGCCGACCTGACGGCGACCCACATCGAGGAGGGTTTGAGTCTTCAGCGCGATGCCTTGTCGGTGCTGCAACGGGCGGCCAACACCGCAGCCGGCAGCGCAGACCGTCGCCGGTTCCAGACAGAATGGCAGGAGATTCAGGGACGCTGGCGTGGGATCAAGACCCTATATGACCAGATGACCGTCGACTACGCGGGGATCCGAAGCCAGGGCACGCCGTTCACGGAATGGGCCCTGCGACCCTGGGAAAATGGTGACACTTTTCTGGATGATCTGACCATGCCGGAGGCCTGGTGGTTGTCCTGGCCATTGGGCAATGGCCCCGGCGTCAACATTGCCATGTACTCCCAGAATCTGGCCGCGATTGACACTGACTTCATGGCAGCCACGAACGCGAATTTCACTGCGGCGATCACCGAGCTTCAAGGCGGGGCAGCCGGTATTGGACGCACCCAGGGCTCAGCTGCACGGATCGGCGCGGCCTATTCCGGTCTCCAGAATGCTGCCAGCATCGCCAGTGGCATGTCAGACCGTATGACTGCGGCGGCAGGCAGTCTCACCGATG
>JALOSP010000134.1 GCA_025458365.1 Hyphomonadaceae bacterium | reverse complement strand
GATGGGGCGGGCGAGCGGGTTGAGCGCGGCCATCGCATCAAACTCGGCATCATTCTGGTCATAGCTCACCAGCACCGGGCCCGGCGCAACCGCATTGACCATGATGCGCGGCGCCAGCGCCATGGCGAGCATCTGGGTGGCCGCTTGCAGACCCGCTTTTGAGCAAGTGTAGGCATAGAAGTCCGGGTTCAAATTCCACAGTTTCTGATCCAGAATATTGACGATCCGGCCTTGTGCGCCTTCGGGCAGGCGCGCGGCAAAAGCGTCGGCCAGCATCAGAGGCACTTTCAGATTGATCCGCATGGCTTCGTCAAAAACGGGCACGTCGAAGGCGCCAGGTGCGTCATAATCCAGCACCGAGGCATTGTTGACCAGCCCGGTGATCGGCCCGCCAGCTGCCGAGGCGGCAGCATCGATCAGCCCGCGCACCGCCGTGTCGCTCGCCAGATCAGCGGCGACGACCACCACCGGGGTGCCCTGCCCCGACAATTCAGCTGCCAGTTCATCAGCTTGCGGGCGTGAGCTGAATGTCTGGATCACGATCACCCGATCTGGCCGGGCCAGGGCACGGACCATGACCGCACCCAGTCGCTTTGCCGCACCGGTCACCAGTATCCGTTCCAATGCTCACTCCCCTTCGACAGACCGCACCACTGGCAGAACTGGTGGCGATGGTCTAATCCTGCCAGCCTTGCAAGCAGCGACCGGATGATCGTCCACTGATGCCCCCGTCTCAGAACGCCCGATTTCCAAATGTGTCAGACAGCGCCATGCTGGAGCATGGCACCGCCCTTGCGCCCCGGTTTGACGCCCAAGGGCTTGTTGCCGCAATCGCCCAGAATGCCGATACAGGCGAAGTGATGATGATGGCATGGATGAATGCCGATGCTCTGGCGCTGACGCTGGAAACCGGGATCGTGCATTACTGGTCACGCTCGCGCGGTGCGCTCTGGAAAAAGGGCGAGACCTCTGGCCAGTTGCAGCATGTGGTGGAGCTGCGGATCGACTGTGATCAGGATTGCGTGCTGGTGAAAGTGCGCGCCGATGGCGATGGTGGCGCCTGCCATGTGGGGTTCCGCACCTGCTTCTATCGCGTGGCAGCCGGATCTGGGGGCGCGTTGGTCGTGGCGCATGATCATGGCGGACCTTCAGGCGGATGAAGGCATCCGGCTTCACATGCAGCGTGAGTGTGGCTGACCTCACACTGGTGCGTGGCTGGCGCACGCTGGTGGCAGGGCTGACATTTGATGTGGCGCCGGGGGCCGGTCTGGCCCTGCGCGGCCCCAATGGCTCTGGCAAGACCACGCTGCTGCGTGCGCTGGCGGGCCTGCATGAACCGCGGGCCGGGACCGTCCGGATCAGCGGCGGCAGGGCTGCTGACGACCTTGGCCAGCATGTCGGGTTCGTCAGCCATCTGGATGCGATCAAGCCCGGCCAGCCGGTCGCGGCACAATTGGGCTTCTGGGCGGCCTTGGCCGGGTCTGCTGCTGCCATGCCAGAGACGCTGGACCTTGTCGGCCTCAGGCGGCAGGCGGATTTGCCCGGCGGCGTCTTGAGTGCGGGCCAGAGACGGCGGTTCGCGCTCGCACGGCTGCTGCTGCTGGACCGTCCGGTCTGGCTTCTGGATGAACCGGCAGCCCCGCTCGACAGCGCAGGGCGCGACATTCTGGGCGGCCTCCTGGACCGGCACCGGGCGCGCGGTGGCATCGTGATCACCGCCGTGCACGACAGACCACCTGGTGGCGCCATGGACACCCTGGATCTTGCCGCAGTCACACAGGCGAGCCGGGAGACGGCGCCATGATCGGCGCACTGGGCAAGATTGCCAGCCGGGAGATCGCGCTGACCTGGGGCGCCGGGGGCTCCGGCTTCCTGCCTGCAGCCTTCTTTTTTGGCGCGGTGATGATCGCACCCTTTGCGGTGGGGCCGGACCCACGCTTGCTGGGCGCCATCGGGCCGGGCTATCTGTGGCTGGCATTGGCACTGGCCACACTGGTGTCGCTGGAGCGGCTGTTTCAGGCAGACCTCGAGGACGGCACGCTGGATCAATTGGTGCTGCAGCCGGTGCCGCTGTCGCTGGTGGTGCTGGCCAAGGCTCTGGGCCAGTGGCTGGCGGTGGCCGGGCCGATCCTGCTGGTGGTGCCGGTGGCTGCGGTGATGCTGAAAGTGGCACCTGCCCATATCGGCGGATTGCTGGCGCAGCTTGTGGCAGGCAGTCTGGCGCTGTTTCTGGTGGGCACCATAGGGGCGGCTCTGGGGGCCAGTGTGCGGCGCGGCGGCTTGCTGGTGGCGCTGATCGCGTTGCCGCTCTATGCGCCTGTCCTGATCTTTGGAGCTGGCGCTGCCGAGGTGCTGGTGAAAACGGGCGAACTGTTCAGCCAGCCATTTCTTCTGGTGCTGGCTCTGGCTTTGGGTGCCCTGGCACTGGTGCCGCTGGCGGCAGGTGCGGCCCTGCGCCTGCACGTGGATTGAGGGTGAGGCATGGCAGAAGCTTTGAAGATCGCGATTGCCGGTGGTGCAGGCCGGATGGGCCGGACCATGATCCGGCTGGTGCAGGAAGCCGACGACCTCACCCTGACCGGCGCCAGCGAGGCCCTGGACAGCCCGCACTTCGGCGCCCCGGTGGCCAGCCTGATCCCGGGGGCCCCGGCCAGCTTCGGCGATGTGGGCACAGCGGCGAACCGGGCTGACATCTGGATCGACTTCACGACCCCGGCGGCCACACTGGCTGCATTGGATGCATTGGACTCATTGCCAGTTCGCGCGGTTATTATTGGCACCACCGGTTTTGACGCACAGGGTGAGGCAGCCATCGAGCGTGCAGCGGCCAAGTTTGCCATTGTGCGCAGCGGCAATTTCTCACTTGGCGTCAATCTCTTGACCCTTCTGGTGGAAAAGGCCGCTGCCCACCTGGGCACAGACTGGGACATCGAGATCAGTGAGGCCCATCACCGGCGCAAGGTCGATGCACCATCCGGCACTGCCCTGATGCTGGGCGAAGCGGCAGCCACCGGGCGCGGCGTGGCGCTGGCAGACCTGCGTCTGCCGCCACATGACGGGATCACCGGACCGCGGACACACAGCGGGATCGGCTTCTCTGTGACCCGTGCAGGGGGCATCATCGGTGATCACAGCGTGTTGCTGGCCCATGATGACGAAATGATCACCCTGTCACACCGGGCAACAGACCGCAGCCTGTTTGCTCGCGGCGCCCTGCATGCGGCCCGCTGGGCGGCAGGCCAGCCGCCAGGCCTCTATGCGATGCGCGACGTGCTGGCCTTGACCTGATCGCGCCCCAGTTTTCCTTCCAGCAGGATGCCCGCACCATGATCACCACACTTCCCAAACCCGATGGCCCGACCCATGATCTGGCCCGGCTGTCACGCCGCGCGGTTTTGCCCGCCCTGGCGCTGAGCACTTATGCGGCAGCAGCCCATGATGCGGATGCCGCCCCGATCATCACGCCGGACGAGGGTCTGGTGACCGGGATGGTCAGCTACCCGTCGCAAGAGTTTACCCTGCCAGCCTTCCACGCCCGCCCGGCAGGTCGCGGCCGGTTTCCGGTGGTGATTGTAGTGTCGGAAGTGTTCGGCCTGCATGCCTACATCGCCGATGTCTGCCGCAGGCTGGCACGCGAGGGCTATTATGCCGTTGCGCCATCCTTCTTTGCCCGCGCTGGTGACCCGTCTGCCCTCACCGACTGGGACGCGATCCGCGCCATCGTGAACACAGCCACGAATGCCCAGGTGATGGGCGATATCGAGGCCACGCTCGCCTTCCTCGCCCGCCAGCGCAGTGCTGACAGCACGCGGGTTGGGATCACCGGTTTCTGCTGGGGCGGCGCGGTGACCTGGATGGCCTCGGCAAGGTTTCCCGCCATCAAGGCAGGCGTGGCCTGGTATGGCCGGTTGCGCACCCGCCCTGATCAGGCCGGGGAGCCGCGCGAATGGCCGCTGGATGTTGCCGCCCGCCTGAACGGGCCTGTGCTGGGGCTTTATGCCAGCACTGATAGTGGCATCCCGCAGGCCGATGTGGATGCGATGAATGCCGCACTGGACGCCCGTCGTGCGGCAGGCTCCACCGATCCCAGCACGATCATGGTGTTTGCCGACACCCAGCACGGTTTCCACGCCGATTATCGCACCCAATATGCGCCGCGGGCGGCACAAGAAGGCTGGGCCCGGATGTTGAGCTGGTTCGGTCGTCATGGGGTGGGGTGATCTGTCAGGCAAACAGGTGGTCAACCGCCCTTGCCAGCCGTGACGGTCCCATGACACAACCGGCGATCACGCAGGCACGCAGGCACGATCCTTGAACTCCAGACAATTGATTGAGAGAGCAGAGGCAATTGCTGACAGGCCTGAAGCTCTGGTGCTGCTGGCCGGTGTATCGGTGGCGGAAAGTGCCTTGCTGCCATTGCCGGTCGATGCGGTGTCGATGCCAATCATGGCGCTGTCAAAACGGCGGATCCCGCTGGTTGTGCTGGTTGGAACCCTGTCCAGCGTCATGGGCGGGCTGGTCGGCTATGTGATCGGGGCAGCGTTTCTGGCCGTGATTGGTGTGCCCTTGCTGGACTGGATGGGTCAGACGCAAGCCTATGCCGCCGTGCAGCAGGAGATGCAGACAGACCTCGCCACCGGTGCCTGGTGGATCCTGATTGGTGCGATTACACCGCTGCCGTTCAAGTTCGTGTGCTGGGCGGCAGGCGCGCTGAACTATCCCTTGTGGCTGTTCCTGATCCTCGGCGTGGGTGGCCGCTTTATCCGGTTTGCAGCCTTCGGCGCCTTGTTCTGGTGGTTTGGCCCTTTGTTTCTCGACGTGCTCAAGCGCCATGCTTTGGCCGCCGGGATCATGATGGCGCTATTGATTGCTGCTGGCTTCATCGCCATTCCGCTGATGGCGAAGTGATCCGCAGACCCGGGCCAGTCAGAAGCGGGCCGGTCAAATACGGGCCGGTCAGAAACGGGCCGAATCGAAGACCTGCTCCACCTGCACCGACAGCTTGCCATAGTAATGTTCGTCCGGCGCCATGAACAGCATGACATAGACCCGTCCATCCTCGGCCTGCATGGCGCGCGCAAGTCCGCGAAGGTTCAAGCCCCGGGTCGAGCGGGCGGAAATGGAGAAGCCGACGCCGTCGCG
>JALOSP010000133.1 GCA_025458365.1 Hyphomonadaceae bacterium | reverse complement strand
TGGGGCAAGCCCTACGACTGGCCCGGCCTGATCCGCACGCAAGTCTTCAAGCTGCGTGCCGGTCCCGCGTGGAAGCGCCGCTGGTTCTGTTCGGAGATCGTGGCGCACGCTCTTGGTCTGCCGGACCCGTGGCAATTCTCGCCCGGCAGTCTGTTCGAGCGGGTCAGCCAGATGAACGCGGCCTGCACCAAACTCACCGCCATCAAGGCCGCCAATTTGCGGCCTGTCGCCGCTTCAGAACCGGAGGCGTTCCAATGAAAGTCATGCAGTTTCTCGAAATGGGCGGCTGGATCGCCGTCACCCTCGCCGCATCAGTCTTCGCCTTTGCATGGGGCTACAGCGACGGCCAATGGGCCGTGTATCAGGCTTTCGAAAGCTTCGGCTGCGCCGGGCTGGAAAACCCGGAGGTGCAGCGGTGAGCACAGCGCGCGACCCCGTAGCGTGGTGGCTTGGCCAGCCACTGTCGATCTGGATCAAGGCCGACAATCCACTCGAGGCGGCTGAGTTCAGCCCGTCTTTGGCGTTGAAGCCGGTTTTGCCAGAAGGCGGCTTTGACGCAAGCGACGCACCTGTTGCGCGATTTGCAGTTGGTCCGCTCGAAACCCGACCCCAGTTGGGGACAGGCTGGATGGCGCGGCTCGATGGCTTTGCCCAATCCGGCTTGGTGCCCGGGCAAGTCTATGCGGGTCAGGCGCGCCTTGCGGTAGGCACCGAGGTCGAGTTTTCGACCCTGTTTTACGTGGTGCCCAACGCTCCTCTGGATGCTGAGGGGCCGCCATGAAGCTGACTGCTACGATCCTGCCCCCGCCCGTTGGGCTTGGCTTGACGGTGGTCCGTCAAAGTGTCGCGCTGGAACTGGCCCGTGCACCGACTGGTGCGCCGTTGCCCCTTTTGCTCGTGTCCGGCCCTCGCGGCAGGGCCGGGCCACCGGCTACATCTGACGGTGCAGGCGACTTCGATCCCGGCGACCTCGTCGCGCTGCTGGACCCCAATCCGCCTCTCGATCCTGACACACCAGCCGCGCTGTGGGATCCGGGCAATCTCGTCGCGCTACTCGAAAACCACTCGATTTAGGAGACACCCATGAGCCTGCAGACCCGCCTGACTGACCTCGTGCTGGCGATTGGCACCCAGTTCAAAACGCTGCGCACGATGATCACCGGCTCGGCCATCGGCACCCTTGCCGACCTGAACACCACAAACAAGAGCAGCCTGATCGCCGCGATCAATGAAGTGAAGGGGCAGGCCCAATCGGCCGGCTCGTCTGCGATCATTGACGATGCCGTTGCCTCGCAGACCAAGGTCTGGTCGAGCCAGAAGACGTCAGATCATGTCGCGACATCGCTTGCTGCCCTGACGGCGGGCGCGCCAGGAGCGCTCAACACGCTCGACGAGCTGGCCGCCGCAATGGGTGACGACGCCAATTTCGCCGCCACCATGACCGCAGCGCTCGCCAACCGGGTGCGTGTCGATACCGCCACGCAGGCGTTGACGGCGCTCCAGCAGTCCAACGCCCGCGCCAATATTGGCGCCGTGGCCACCGCTGCCATCGGCGACCCCGAAACCGATCTGGTCGCCGCCTTCGCGGGAGCCTTGGTATGAGCCTGCAAACCCGCCTGACTGAACTCGCGCAGGCGACCGGCGCTGCGCTCAAACTGCGCGGTCTGCCGCCTGGCGGGACCGTTGGCAACGTGCTGCGCAAGACCGGGCCGGGCGATTTCGAGGCCGGGTGGCAGGCCGGACCCGAAGGCTCCGCGCAACCCCAATTTTTCACCCCATGGAGCTTTTGAACAATGGCCAACTCACCTAATTTCGTGGCGACCCCGCGCCACTGGTCGGCGACCATCAGTGCCGCCAACACCAACCGGGACGGCACAGGGACAATCGTCGAGGTCATGCCGGTGCACGCCACGGCGGACCGGAAAATCGAGCGGATCGAGATTACGGCGTCGGCTGCTACGACTGCCGGTTCAGTCGTGCTCTATTTGGACACAGGGGCTGGCTGGCGCATTTGGCGCGAGGTGCAGGTGACTGCGATCACGCCAAATGCGACCGGCACAGCGGCGTTCCGGGCTGAGATCGACCTGTCGTTCCCCGGCGGCTTCACCGTGCTGGAGGCCGGTCAGCGTCTTGGGGCAGCCCCCACGCAGGCACAGACGTTTAGTGTTCGCGCGTTCGGAGGCGAACTCTGATGAGCGTTTTTCGAGGGGTGCTTGGCGCCCCCCAACCCAGTTTTCCCGGCGAGCAGAACGGCGCAGGGATCGGCGTGCCCGGCACTCCGGGCGGCAGAATCGTTTGGAGACTGACGGTTTCCGGCAGGACGGTCCGGGCCTACAATGAAAACGGCTATTTGGTGATCCCAGCGGGGAGGCCTAACGAGGGCTCGTTCGGCAACGTGTGGCCGCTGTATCAGCACACGGATTACCGTGTGGATTTTTTCACGGGGGGCGGTATCCAGCACCAATTCCGTGTGAACGGGGTGGGTGTGTGGCAGTTCACCTCTTCAGAAACAGCGTTCCTCAACAGCCTCAACATCACGCCGGTGATCGGCAACGGATCAGATGTTCGGCTGTGGCGAGACGCTGCAAACATTTTGGCTCTTCGCAACGGCACCAACGCCCAGACGTTCCGGGTCTACGAGACCCACACCAACGCCTCCAACGGCTCGTGGGTCAATCTGCGGGCAGCGTCTGGCCGATTCGAGCTGGTCGCACAGGCCAACGGGACTGGCGTCCGCCGTCCGGTGCTGGTCGATCACGGCACGGTCACTGTGAGCGCTCTACCCAGCGCGGCGACTGTGGGGGCGGGTGCGCGGATGTGTGTGTCCGACGCCACCGCGCGGACGTTTGGCGATGTGGTGGCGGGCGGGGGATCAATGGCCTGCCCGGTGTTTTCTGATGGCACCAACTGGAGGATGGGTTGATGGGTCAAATTTCATTGATCGTTGAGGGCACGGGCGTTGGCACGGTCGCACAGGGCGGCGGCGTCACTCTGGTGCGGCAGGTGTCGAGTGTCGATAGCGCCCGGCTGATCGCCGCCTATGCTCGCAGCTATGCCGGTCGCTGGGTCGATGATGAGGGGGCGCCGCGCCCGCCGACGATCAACGAAGTGCTGGAGGCGTGGTTCGATGGCATCATCGCCGGGTCTGTGGCACACGTGCAACAGGTCGAGCGCGATGTGGCGGCACAGGCCGCCCGTGACGCGGTCGCGCCTATCTCGGTGATGTAACGACGCCACGAAACTTGCTTTTGTGTAGACTGACGCGTCGCATGTGTGCGGGACACCCCAGGCTCCTCACATCCAACCCAAATCAGCCCAGAAGGAGGCCGGGCGGCGGCAACCGCCCGACACGGGGCCAAAGCTCTCACACCTGACCCCGCCGACCAGACAATCACTTGATGGCCGCTCCCACCCGTGCACACGGGAGACTGGTCAAACAGTGAGTCCGCAACTTGTGGCAAGACCATCCCAACCCGCGCTTCAAGGCGCGTTGAAGCCGCCCCAGACCGCCCCGGCGCAGGGGACCCTTGAACCCGTGCGTTGCGGATCGTGCGACGCGCTGCTATTCAAAGCCTCGCCCGGTGCCGTCACCGGGACACTCTCGATCAAGTGCCGCCGCTGCGGCACGGTCAACCTGATCAGGGCCACGCCCTGACATCCAAGGCCGCCCGAGCCTTTCACCCGACCATCCAGAGCGCCAGCGAGCGTCCCCTTCTCAGGAACGCTGTGCCATGTCTGAAAATCCCCTCCCGCCACTGCGACCAGGCAGCCCTGCCACCAACGGCTTCAAGCACAAAAACCGGTTCGGCCTGATCATCGAGACAGCCGACGAGGCCAGCCAGGCTGCCCTGTTCGAGCGGCTCAAGGAACTGGGCCTGCAGGCCCGTGTGGTGACCGTATGAAGATCGAGATCACCCGCCATCGCAGCGTGCCCGACAGCTACCGGGCACGCCGCGTCGAAAGCCTGTTCAACGCCCAGGACGCCTCTTTCCAGATCTCGGCCGAGTTGCCGCTGGAAGGCCGGAACTGGCAGATCGGCGTGATCGTCGGGCCATCCGGCACCGGCAAGACCACGCTCGGTCGGGGATTGTTTGGCGAGGCTGCGATGCACTGCGAGCGGCCTTGGCCAGCCGATCAGCCGGTGGTCGAAGCCATCGCGCCCGAGGGCAGCTTTGAGGACGTCACCGGCGCACTGGCAGCCGTGGGGCTGGGCAGCGTCCCCGCCTGGCTGCGGCCCTATTCCATGCTGTCGAACGGCGAGCAGTTCCGGGCGGGCCTCGCCCGCGTCCTGGCCGAGGCTCCGGCCACGGTGGTGATTGACGAGTTCACCAGCGTGGTCGACCGGCAGATTGCCCGGATCGGGGCAGGGGCCTTTGCCAGGGCGTGGCGCCGGACTGGCGGGCAGTCCGTGCTGCTCACCTGTCATTATGATGTGCTGGACTGGCTGGAGCCGGACTGGGTTCTCGACACCACCCCGAACCCGTCAGGAGAGGCGCGCTTCTCCGGGAGGTGGCTTCGAAGCCGACCAGACGGCGGCTGGTATGAGCGGCCCCGGATCGGGCTGGAGGTCCGGCAGGTCGATGCCAGCCTCTGGCCGCTGTTTGCGCCACATTATTATCTGACGCTGCCCAAGCTGGTCGCGCCCACCTACTACGCCGGGTTTGTCGACGGAGAGCCGGTGGCCCATGTCGGCTTCTCCACGCGCATGGGTCTGAAGGAGGCACGAGCCTCGCGCCTGGTCGTGATGCCGGAATGGCAGGGTGCCGGTGTCGGCTTGCGCTTCCTCAACGCGGTCTGTGACCTCTGGCGCCGGGGGCAGAACCGCTACGGCCTGATCATGCCGACCCTGTTCCACACCAGCCATCCGGGCCTGTGTGCGGCCCTGCGCCGGGACCGGAACTGGACGCAGGTCAGTGCGGTCCTGCATGGGGCCAATCGGGCAAGGTGTGTCGCCTCGCTCCAGCGCTCGGCAGCCCGGGGCCGCTTCAAGGACGCCAAGAATACCCAGGCGGGATACGGTGGCCACTTCCGTGCCGTTCAGGGGTTCCGCTATCTGGGGGAGGGCACCTCATGCGGATCGTGATCGCGGGCAATTCGTGGCTCGGTGCGGAGGTGTTCAAGCTGGCCCGCCGCCTCGGGGTCGAGGTTGTTG
>JALOSP010000132.1 GCA_025458365.1 Hyphomonadaceae bacterium | reverse complement strand
GCGGCCAGCATGAATCTCGCAATCGAGGTCGCGCGCTTTGCCGCCCCGGTTGTTCTGGTTGCTGCCTTGGTCAAATTGCTGGCAGACGGGATCGGCCAGTGGTTGCAGCGGCTGGCCCATCTGTACTGGGGGGCAAGACCGCGGGATGTTGTGGTGGGGTTCGATCCAGTCGCGCGGGCCGTTGGCCGTCGTTTGCTCGCACAAGGCCGGGCCGTCACCTGGCTGGCAACCGTGGACGGTGGTGATGAGGCCCGCGATAGCGCCAGGCGCGATGCAGAGCGCGATGGTGGTCTTTTGCTGATTGGTGATCCATCGGCGCCGGACATGATTGCCAAAGCTGCTGTAGACCGTGCGCGCCGGGTGTTCATCCGGCTGCAAAGCGATCTGGCCAGCCTTGATGCTGCCGAAGCGATCCGGGTCTGGCTTGCAGACAGGGATGGACCATCGAGTGTCACCCCCGAAACGCCGCGGCTCAGGGTGTTCGTTGACAGCCCGGAATTGTCTGGCAATCTCAGCCACGCTGCCGCCCATGGCTTTGTCTCGGGGCGAGATCTGGCGGCATTCAATCTACGCGCGGAAGGGGCACGCCGCCTGGTGCTGCGCGCCCGCTTTGATCGGACCGCCTTGTTGCTCGGCCAGGAGCGGGTGCATGTGGTGATCGCGGGGTGCGGCTGGCAGGGCGAAGCCCTGCTGGAAGAAGTGTTGACCTTGTGTCTGCGCGCTCAGCTGAAACCGCCGCTGGTGACCGTGATCGATCCCGATGCTATCGCGATCCGGCAAAGGATCGGCCAGCGCAGCCCGGCCTTGCTGACTCCCGATTTGGGGATCAACGGCTGGCTGGCGCCCAGATTCGTGACCTGCAATCTGGAAACTCTCGACTATGCAAGAGCGGACAGTTCTGGCTGGGCCCCGGCAGGCCAGCAGCCAGTGCCGGTGACGGCTTGGGTGTTCTGCGCGCAGGATGATGAATTGAACCTGCGATCGGCGCTGACCTGCCAGTCTGCAATGCAGACCCGGCGGATTGATGGAGCCCCAGTGTTTGCCCGCATCTGGGGTGGCCATCAATTGGGAACCGATACGCTGACCCAGGTGAATGCATTCGGGACGATGGAAGACGCGCTCGACCAGACCCGGGCGCTTGATGTGGACCCTGATCACGTACCCAGACAACTGCATTCGGCCTATCTGAAGACCGAAGTCGTGACAGACAGTATTCCGCAGGCCTACCGGACTTTTGCAACGGTCGAGGCGGCCAGTGGCGCCGCAGTCCGGCACTGGTCGTCTCTCATGGAGTCCAAGAAGACCTCCAACCGCCGGGCCTTCCATCATGCAGCCATGAAGCTTGCCGATCTGGGTTTCGATTGGGGCAGCGGCGAGGCGATCCGGCTGCCGGTCTTTTCTGCCGCCCAACGCGCTTGCTTCGACCTGGCCGAAAAGGGCCTGGCCCAAAACGGGTTTCAACACGCGCGAACGCATGACGAGGCGGTTTTTCTGGCAGCCATGGCCAATGAACACGACCGCTGGACCCTCGACCGGGCGGTCGAGGGCTGGCAACTGAGCGATGTGCGGGACGAATCCCGTCTTCTCCATTCGGACATGAAGCCGTTTGCCGGCTTGTCCGCCGTCACGCGGGCGTTTGACGGCGTCCTGCTGCGTGCGCTGCTGAGCGAACATGCCTCCACGCAGTCGCAGCCCCCACCAGCATTCGCGCATGCTGCTGTCTGCGTTGTTCTGGAGCACGGTCAGCATGTTCGAGCCAGCGCCCACCCCGATCAATGGGCTGCAGCCACCGAAATCATCGTGACCCTCCCGACCGGTCATCTGGTGCGACCTGAGCGAACTGTTCTAGATCTGGATGCCGGTGTGGCGAAGCTGGTGCGAGCCTCGCTGGGCACCGCCATCAGCACCTCCGGGTGTTTTTGTCGGCTTGTCCTGGTGTTCCGCGCACCGCCGACACCACCGGTCATGGCCCTGGCCAATGCTCTTGCGGTTCTCGCCTGGCAAAAGGGCCATGATGTGCATCCGATCTGGTCCTGGTGTGCCGGGGTGGGTCATCTGTCGCGGGCTGTGCAAATGCCGGTTGCTGACTGTGTGCTCGATGGCGATTGGCCGCCATTGTGCCTGGCCGACGGGAGCCCGGCATGAAGGTGGCAGTGGCAATTGCCACACTTGACCTGTCCATTGCAGACCAACACCTTCAGCGAAGGGCTGGAAACAGGCAACTCTTGCGTGCGGTGAAAACGTGTGCAGACAGATGACAAAATTACGTGTGGCGTTCGCTGGGCACGCCAGCTGGGGCAAGATCGCCGATGGGCCTTCGGTCGGTGGCGCGCTTGAACAGGCGTTCAGCGCCATTCTGCATGCGACCCGTGGCAACAGCCGCCTCGTATTGATGTCAGGCTATGCGCCAGGCGCTGACCGGTTGGCTGTCGATGTCTGGCAAGATGCTGCGGGCAGCCATGGCGCGACCCACATCGTTCTACCATTCCTGCCGTACACGACGAACGATATAGACAACGACACCAGCGGCTGGTGTGATGATCCGGGTCTTGCACGTGATGGCAGCCGCGTGCGCGATCTGGACCGGTTCGACGCGTTCACCGTTCTGGATGGCAAGACAGCCCAGGAGGCCGATCCCTGGCGCAGCGCCCACCTTGATCAGGTGCGCTTCCTGATTGGTTGGTCGCATGTTCTTGTCACCGTGTGGGATGGTCAGGCACCCGCAGGTCCCGGCGGAACCGCAGATGCGGTACGCCTGGCTGTTTCCAAGGGCATTCCGGTTCTGTGGATCGATGCGCGCGACGGTTCCGGTCCCTATCTGATTGATCCGGCGTCATTCTGGCCAGACTGGAGCTTCCTTGAACTGCTCGAAGCCTTGGACAAGGCGCGGCCTGAAAAACTTGAGGTCCAGGCTTTGCATGGCTTGCTGATGTCAGCCCGTCGCTTTCCAGGAGCGCCCGACGAGGCTGTTGGCTATGCAAACTGGCAGGCAGCCTTGCTTGGCCAGGCTGGTTTGGAGCAGCAGACTGCCGTTCAGCGGTTTTCCGCACAATTGGCAAAGCGGCTGGGAGACCGTGGGCTTTGGCGGGCCTACCCGAAACTCAAGGCCCTTTTGGGCAGGCCTGATCCGGGCTTGCAACAGGAACTCACTCCCGCCCGGCCGGCGGCGGCGCCAGCGCCCGAAACTGCCACCCAGCCCGGACGCCGCCAACTGGTCGAGGCGTTCGAGGCGGCCGATGGCCTGGCAGACCGGCTGGCCACGGCCCACCGGTCCCAGCAGGTCATCCTGCTTGTCCTGGCGGTTACCGCAGTTCTGGTTGGCGTTCTGGCAGTGCCGTTCAAAGATCTCAAGCTGATGCTGGTCGCACTTGAGCTGGCGATCCTCGGCATCGTCTTCGTTGTCTGGCGGGTTGCGCGTGGGCGCTACCGCCACCGGCGCTGGAGTGACACGCGTGCATATGCCGAGCGCTTGCGGGCCACGCTGGCGACCTGGGCGCTTGGGTTTGACGTCGCCGATGATCGTGCCGAGCCTGCAGGGACCTGGATGGAGTGGGATGCAAGACGGCTGTTGGCCGAGATCGGACCGCCCGTGGGGTTGTTGACGGTCGACCGGCAGGCACAAGACATCCGTTTTGCAGAGGAATGCCTCCTGCAGGGCCAATTGCGCTACAACCGCCTCAATGCGTCTGCGATGGGTCGTTTTCACCATGCAGTCGAGCTGCTTGAAGAAAGCGCCTTTGTGATCCTGGTCTTGCTGTTGGGAGGGTTTCTACTGCTGTCGGCTGCTTTGGGGGGCCTGCCACCAACGGTCGGTTCCGTGATTACCGTGGCCAGCGCGGTCCTGCCAGCTGTAGGTGCTGCCTGTATCGCGCTGGATGCAAAGCTTGGCCTGGATGAAGAAAGCGAGCGTAGTGAACGCCTGGCTGCCAGTTTTGCAGAATTGAGCGCGGGATGCGAGGCCGCACCCCGGCATGTCAAGCTGCGATACATCCGCGACAGCGCCCGCCTTCTGACAGCTGAAACCGCGAGCTGGCGCGAAGCGGCGGTGCGCCGCAAGCTGGTGCGCGGCGGCTGAATGCGCTCGCCCCTCAAAGGGTCGTATGCGCGAAAGCGCTCCGCGTATGAGGCGGAAGCAACAATCAGCGCAAGCCGAACCGCCCGTGTCGAACCGCCCGTGCCGAAACTCTTCGGCAGATATCTGCCTCATCATCCTGCGCGCGTGACAATGAGCTATGTCTCGCCCCATTGGAACCTTACCGTTAAAAGTCCGATTGGATCCTGACGACGCGATCCTCACCGAGACTTGGAGAGGTTGGAACGAGGGGCTTGGTGACCATGAAATCTCGATCTTCGGAGCCACTGATGAGGACTGCCCGATCACGAGCGCACGGTGCAGCTGTAGAGCTGGAAACTGTGGCGGGATGGTTCAAGCACGCGATTTGGGCGGCACGACCGGAAGCGGACCAATGTTGCGACGACGGAAACCACGTTGGGGCCTGTGCGCCTACTCGGGGATTGCATTGCCGACCACAGTGCCTCGGTCTGTGACTGACAAAAACCCGAGGCCGATTCGGGCCTATCATCGCGACTATCTCGATACCATGGCTGGCTGCATCTCTGCCCAGCCAGGCGACCTTCCGGCATTCGTCGCGGGCGACGACACTCAGCGCAATCCTTCACCCGCGTTCCCCGTGACGTGCAAGAGTGCTTGGTTGCTGCCTTGACGCCTGCGTGGATCGTGACAGACGGGACGCAGGAGCCAGATCAGATCCGCCTGATCTACCATTCGGCACCTGGGCTTTCACTGGCCACGACCTCGGTGAACGCGTTTGCCGCGCGGGTCGCGAATGGTCGTGCGGTGCGTGATCATTCAGGTGCAGTGGTGAACGTCACTGCGGGGTCAGAAACCATTGGCTGCGTGCGGTGCCCGCCAAGGTTGGCGACATTCTGCTTGCCCGCAGTGCTTCAAGATATCCGCTTCCCAGACGAAAATGACCGGCAACCCCATGACCTTTGCCCTCCGGGTTTTCGGATATGGTCACAGTTCTGGTCACACCGACCGAGTGCCTCGAACGGCCTCAAAATACATCATTGAAGTAAATGTGAAAAATGGCGCACCCGACAGGATTCGAACCTGTGACCTTTGCCTTCGGAGGGCAACACTCTATCCAGCTGAGCTACGGGTGCAGCGCTGAGCGCATGGGGTAGCGGGTTTGGCACGGGGT
>JALOSP010000131.1 GCA_025458365.1 Hyphomonadaceae bacterium | reverse complement strand
CGTGCTGGACGCATTGGGCGTGACGGACCGCAGCTGGCCGGACGCGCAAACAAGACCTGATCTGCTGGTGCCCGGCGCAAGCTATTCCGTGCCCGACGTGCTTTTTGCCAAGATCGAGGACACCCAGGTGGCAGACTGGGTCCAACGCTTTGGCGGCGGCTGAACCCGGGTGACTTCTACAACCGGCCCTCGCGGGCCAGTGTGTTGATCAGCCGGTATCGGGCTTCGGGCAGGTCCTTCTGCACGGGAGCCAGCAGTTCGCGGTTGAGGAACCAGCCGCCCAGCGCCAGCCCGTCGGCCACGTCGCCGCCCAGCACGGGCTTGCGGCTGTCTGCAACAAAGCCCGGCAGCACGAGCAATTTGTCGGCATAAGGCTCTCCGGCAGCCCTGCAAGCCGCCCGCCCGGTCTTGGGGCTGACCCAGGCCAGATCCTCGCTGCTGCCCGTGAGCGCACAGACGCTCAAGTCCAGACCATAACCGGTCTCGGCCAGCAGGCCCAATTCCCAGCGGACATAGGCCGCAGGCCACACGGCACGATCACCCAGTGCATCCAGCATGAGGAGCGTGGCTTCAAACAGGGCGGGTTGTGGCTGATGTTCCATCAGGCCGTCACGCAACAGGCTGGTGAGCGCGCCCAGGGCTAACAGCGCCGCCGGATCGTCCATCAGGGCTGCAGGGCCAGTCCCGACCGGCTCCAGTGTCTCGAAATGCCCAAGCGCGGCATCCGACCGGGCCCGCCACTGCACATCCAGCACGGTGCCCGGCTCCAGCAGTGGCTTCTTCTTGCGGCCGGTGCCGCCATAGACGAGGCCGCTTGCCCTGCCCTTTTGGGCGCTGAACACATCGGCAATGGCGTCATTCTCGCCAAACCGGCGCGCGCCCAGCATGATTGCCTGTCCGCGCCAGTCGGCCATGGCTCAAGCCTCGAACTCAAGACCGATGGCTGAAAACCGTGCCCGCTCGTTCTGCCAGTTCTCGCGCACCTTCACCTGGATGAACAGATGAACCTGCCGCTGCAACAGTTCCTGCAATTCCTTGCGGCTTTCCATGGAGATCCATTTCAGGGTTGCCCCGCCCTTGCCGATCGCCATCGCCTTGTGGTTCTCGCGCGCCAGATACAGCACCTGGTCGACCCGGACCGAACCGTCCTTGCGACCCTGCCAGCTCTCGGTTTCCACAGTGGCCTGATAGGGCAATTCCTCGTGCAGGCGCAGGAAGACTTTTTCGCGCGTGATTTCAGCCGCCATCAGCATCTGGGGAATGTCGGCCACCTGATCTTCGGGATAAAGCCACGGGCCAGGCGTCATCGCCTCTGCCAGCAAGTCGCGCAGCCGCTCGAGCCCTGACCCGGTGGCTGCCGAGACCATCACCACGTCGCTATAGACACCTTCGTCAAACAGGGTGCGCGAGGTGTCGAGCAGGTGCTCCGGCGCGATCAGATCGACCTTGTTGAGCGCCAGGATCGCCTTGCGACCGGTTTCGCGCAGGCCCGCGATCACGCGCTCCACATCTTCACTGGTGCGCGCATCGCCTGATGAGAGTTTGGCGCCTGCCGCAGAACGCGCGGCCACCGCCGCATCGACCACATGGACCAGACTGTCGGCATCGCCAGCTCCGGCCCAGGCGGCTGCCACCATAGCCCTGTCCAGCCGCCGGGTCGGCTTGAACACGCCTGGCGTATCGACCAGCACGATCTGGGCGGTCTTGTGGATGGCGATCCCGCGCACCGGAAACCGGGTGGTCTGGACCTTTTGGCTGACAATCGACACCTTCTGGCCAACCAGCGCGTTGGTCAGAGTGGACTTTCCCGCATTGGGCGCGCCCATCAGGGCAGCAAAACCCGCGCTGGTGTCTGGAATGACCAGATCGGGAGCGCTGTGCGCCACCACGGGTTCATCGCTCATGTGATCATCTCCAGCAGCCTTGAGGCTGCCACCTGTTCTGCGGCCTGTTTGGACGATCCTTCGGCCAGCGCCTTGTGGCCAGCGGCTTCCACTTCGACAGTAAAGACCGGGGCATGGTCGGGCCCATCGCGACCCACCACCGAATAGACCGGGATCGCCTCGCCGCGCTTCTGCAGCAGCTCCTGCAGACGGTTCTTCGCGTTGCCGACCACATCATCGCGTGAGGCCTGTACCGCCAGATCATACAGCGGTCGGGCCGCCTCGATCCCGCCGTCGAGATAAAGTGCTGCCATCAGCGCCTCATAGGCGTCGCCCAGCATGCTGTCATTGGCGGCCACCGTCTCGCGCGGAACACTGCGTGACACTACAAGCACATCCTGTACGCCCAGCAATCTGGCAGCACCGGCACAATTGCTGCCGCTGACGATATTGTGGAACCGGCGGGTCAGCACGCCTTCATCATCGCGCCCGTGGGCGGAAAACAGATCCTGGGCAGCGAGCAGGCCGAGCACCCGGTCGCCCAGCCATTCCATTCGCTCATTATGGGCAAAGCCTGGCTGACCGTCGCCTGCGCTCTTGTGCGACAAAGCCCGCACCAGCAACGACCGGTCCTTGAAGCGATGGCCAAGCCGGGCCTCGAACGCATCGAGTGCCTCAGGCGCAAGCCGGGCCACCGCCCGCCTGCTCATCGCACCGAAACCGCAATCCGGTCGAGGCGCAGGCCGGTAAACCAGGTCCAGGGCAGGAAGATGCGGGTGGAAGAATCCCAGGACAACAGGACCGTGCGTGCACGGCCCACCACATTCTCGACCGGAACATAGCCAACACCACCGACATCAGCCGACAGGAAGCGGCTGTCGGTGCTGTTGTCGCGATTGTCGCCCATCATGAACAGATGACCCTCGGGCACAACATAGACAGCGGTATTGTCAACCGGTCCGCTGGGCGTGCTGTCATAGGTGTCATAGCTGCGACCATTGGGCAGGGTCTCCCGGTACACATTGACGGCCACTGTCGAACCTGACTGGTCGACAATGATCTGCGGGCCGACAAGTTCCCGCGGCACTGGCACACCATTCAGCACGATCTGGCCACCGACCATCTGGATCCGGTCCCCGGGCATGCCGATCACCCGCTTGATGTAGTCGGTCTTGTCCTTGCGGATATTGGGATCGAGGCTGTTTTGCGGATATTTGAACACCACCACCTCGCCACGCTCGGGCATGGCAGCCGGAATCCGGCCCTGCCACAGCTTGGGCTCGAACGGGATCGAGGCAAAACTGAAGCCATAGTCCCATTTGGAGACCACGACATAATCGCCCACCAGCAGTTTTGGCCGCATCGATTCGGAGGGGATATTGAACGGCTGGAACACGAATATCCGCAAGATCAGCGCGATCAAAAGGGCGATGCCAACAGTCTTGACCAGCTCCATCGGGCTGTCTTCTTGCTGGGCCTTGGCTTTGGTGTCTACTGGAGTCATGGAGGCGGTCATAGGCGATCCGGTCAGATGTGAGAAGAGGATGGCTGCGTGTAGCCAGAGTGGTGGCGCGTCATCACTCCGACACTGGCAGCGCCTCGATGATCACGACCGCCATGGCATGGGGATGATCATCTGTTAGCGTGAGGTGGATGACGGCACGGTGGCCTGAAGGTGTCAATTCGGCAAGGCGGGCGGCAGCTCCGCCGGTCAATGCCATGGTTGGTGCACCTGATGCCAGGTTGGTCACGCCCATGTCGCGCCACGCCACGCCATGCCGAATGCCCGTGCCAAGCGCCTTGGAACAGGCCTCCTTGGCGGCAAACCGCTTGGCATAGCTGGCCGCCCGATCGTGGGCGCGGCGGTTGGCGCGGGCTTGTTCGGCAGACGTGAAGCAGCGCTGCTCGAATCGGGCGCCGAATTTCGCCAGCGTCTGTTCGATCCGGTCGATCCGGGCGATATCGCTTCCCAGACCGAGGATCACCGGATGGTTCCCGAGGTGGCCGCCTTGCCAGTGCGGGCCTGATCCATCAGCGCCCGCATCCGGCGGATTGCCGCTTCCAGGCCGATGAACAATGCCTCGCCCACCAGAAAATGGCCGATATTGAGTTCGGCAACCTCAGGGATCGCGGCAATCGGGCCGACATTGTCAAAGGTCAGCCCGTGTCCGGCATGGATTTCAAGCCCGCGCGCGGCACCCAGTCGTGCTGCTTCGGCCAGCTGGGCCGTGATCACCTGGACGCGGGCCTGATCACCGGTGAGCCAGGCTTCGGCATAGGCGCCCGTGTGCAATTCCACGACCTGTGCGCCCATGGCCTCGGCCACAGCCAGCTGGATCGGGTCGGGTTCCACGAAGAGGCTGACCCGGCGCCCGGCGTGCACCAGGGTGCGCACGATTGGGGCAATGGAATTGTGCAGCCGCGCCACATCCAGCCCGCCTTCGGTGGTGCGCTCCTCGCGCCGCTCCGGCACCAGACAGACCGCATGGGTGGGGTGGCGCAGTGCGATGTCGAGCATCTCGTCGGTTGCCGCCATCTCCAGATTGACCGGAAGCAACACCTCGGCCGCCAGCGTCTCCAGATCATGATCGCGGATGTGGCGCCGGTCTTCGCGCAGGTGCACGGTCAATCCGTCAGCGCCTGCATCCCGTGCCACGCGGGCGGCGCGCACAGGGTCTGGATGACCACCACCGCGCGCGTTGCGGATCGTGGCCACATGGTCGATATTGACCCCCAGACGCAAATGGCCGCTCATGAGGCCACCGCCGAGAGTGCGCGTGAGCCCGGCTTGATGGCAGGCATGTGCTTGAGGTCGTCGGGCAGGTCTGCAGGATCGAAGCTCTCGATCTGGACTTGGGCCAGCGACACAAGCTCGGTTCCGACATCGGCGGTGCCGCCGGTGCGGTCCACGATCACTGCAGCCCCCAGCAATATGCCCTTCATGTCCTTGATGGCGTCGAGTGTTTCGCGCACCGAGATGCCGGTGGAGACAATATCCTCAACGACCACAACACGAGCGCCCTCCGGGATTTCAAAGCCCCGGCGCAATTTGAACACGCCGCCTTCGCGCTCCACATAGATCGCCCTGCAGCCCAGATGACGCGCGGTCTCATAGCCGGGGATCACGGCACCGACGGCTGGCGACACCACCAGATCGACCTTGCCCCAGCGCGCGGTGATCTTGTCGGCCAGCGCCTTGCACAAATCGCTGGTGGCCTGCGGGTCCATAAAGACGAAGGCTTTCTGCAGGAACTGGCGCGAATGGCGCCCGGAGGTCAGGATGAAATGGCCTTCCAGCAAGGCGCCTGCCTTGCGGAAGGTGTCGAGGACGAAATCGGTGGTGTCAGTCATGAGCCGGGGGTCTAGCGTTTTTTG
>JALOSP010000130.1 GCA_025458365.1 Hyphomonadaceae bacterium | reverse complement strand
AGGAAGGCTGCGATCAGTGACGAGGTCGGGATGGCCGAGCATCTGAAGCGTATGGATGCACTACGCCTTCGCGCTCGCGAACTTGCGACCGAAAGCCAGGCGCTGGACGGTCACGTGGTGGACGATTGGCTGGCCGAAAAGCGCATCATCGCGGCGCAGGAAGCCAGCAATATCGACAGCATGGCGCGGGGCGAACGATGAAGGTCATCGATACGTCCGCAGTGATTGCAACAGTGTTGGGAGAGCACGGGTCTGAGCATGCCGATCAGGCACTGTTTGGCGGCGCCATGAGCACGGTCAATGCAGCCGAATGCCTCGAGGTGCTGATCCGAAAGAACTATACACCCGAACGGGCTGAAGAGCTGCTGCTCGGCACGGGGCTGGACTTTCTGGCACCGGACATGGCCGTTTCCCGCGATGCAGCCTGTCTTGCCAAACACCGGGGGCTGTCTCTCGGCGACCGATTCTGTATCGCGCTCGCACGCGCGCTGAATGTTCCGGTTGTGACAGCAGATCGGGCATTTTCCACTTTCGAACTCGGCGTTCCCGTCGAACTCATCCGCTGAAACCAAATCGAATTCCCGAAGGAGCCAGTCCCATGAGCATCAATATGAAAGGCAAGATCGCCCAGGTGATCGGCGCCGTTGTCGACGTCGAGTTCGACGGGCACTTGCCGGACATTCTCAATGCGCTGGAAACCACCAACCAGGGCAAGCGACTTGTGCTGGAAGTGGCCCAGCACCTCGGTGAAGGCACCGTGCGCACCATCGCCATGGACGCCACCGAAGGATTGGTGCGCGGTCAGGAAGTGATGGATACCGGCGACTCGATCCAGGTGCCGGTCGGCCCGGCGACACTTGGCCGGATCATCAATGTGGTTGGCGAGCCGATCGACGAAGCCGGCGAGATCACCTCGACCGTCGGCAAGCGCTCGATCCACAAGTCGGCCCCGGCCTTTGCAGACCAGAAGCCTGACCCGGAAATCCTCGCCACCGGCATCAAGGTGGTGGACCTGCTCTGCCCTTACGCCAAGGGCGGCAAGATCGGCCTGTTTGGCGGCGCCGGCGTGGGCAAGACCGTGTTGATCCAGGAACTGATCAACAATATCGCCAAGGCCTACGGCGGTTATTCGGTGTTGGCGGGCGTGGGCGAGCGCACACGTGAAGGCAACGACCTGTATTATGAAATGATCGAGTCGAAGGTAAACGTCGACCCGAAGGAAAATGCGGGCTCCACCGAAGGCAGCCGTTGCACGCTGGTCTATGGCCAGATGAACGAGCCTCCGGGCGCCCGTGCCCGCGTGGCGCTGACCGGTCTTGCCCAGTGCGAATACTTCCGCGACGAGGAAGGCAAGGATGTGCTGTTCTTCGTGGACAACATCTTCCGCTTCACCCAGGCCGGTTCGGAAGTATCGGCTCTGCTGGGCCGCATTCCGTCTGCCGTGGGCTATCAGCCGACGCTGGCGACCGACATGGGCGGCCTGCAGGAGCGCATCACCTCCACCGTCAAGGGCTCCATCACCTCGGTGCAGGCGATCTACGTGCCAGCCGACGACTTGACCGACCCGGCACCTGCCGCCTCGTTCGCCCACTTGGACGCGACTACGGTGCTCAACCGCTCGATTGCCGAAAAGGGTATCTACCCGGCTGTGGACCCGCTGGACTCGACCTCGCGAATTCTCGAGCCGCGGGTTGTCGGTGAAGAGCACTACAAGACGGCGCGCGCGGTGCAGGAAATCCTGCAACAGTACAAGGCACTGCAGGACATCATCGCGATCCTCGGGATGGACGAACTGTCGGAAGACGACAAGCTGGTCGTCTCGCGCGCCCGCAAGGTCGAACGCTTCCTGTCGCAGCCGTTCCACGTGGCTGAAGTCTTCACCGGCTCGCCGGGCAAGCTGGTGTCGCTGGAAGACACGATCCGCGGCTTCAAGGGCCTGGTCAACGGCGACTATGACAATCTGCCAGAAGCCGCCTTCTACATGGTCGGCAACATCGATGAAGCCATCGAAAAGGCCCAGAAGATGGCCGCCGAAGCCTGATTGGTGTTTGCCTTGATCGCATTGCAAAGGCCCGCCGCTCTGGCGGGCCTTTTTTGCGTCTGTTCGAACTGACCGCTTCGATGCCGCCACTCGCCACCCTCCTGCCAACGGGCTTTTCTGCAGTCGGGCACCAAGCCTGGTCACAGCATTGCGACTGGTCGCGTGTGCCACTGCGGTCCACATCCAAGCCATGATCAGACCAAACCTTCCCACATTCGCCTTTCTGATGGCGCTCGGCGCCTGCACAACCTCGGTTCCGGGGATGACTCAGGCTGCTGCGCCTCCGCCCGGTGTTCAGGGCCCGCAGGCCGCCCAGCCCGCCGGCCCGTTCACGCTTCCCCCCTTGCCCTACGCCTATGATGCCCTGACCAGCGTGATCGATGCCCAGACCATGGAGCTGCACCACCAGCGACACCATGGCGCGCAGGTTGCGGCCCTCAACGCGGCGGCGGCAGCCGATCCGTCCCTTGGCGCGCTCAGTCTCGAACAGATCCTCGCCACCGTATCGTCCCGCCCTGCTGCAGTCCGCAACAATGCGGGCGGGCATTGGAACCACAGCTTTTTCTGGACGGTGATGGCACCGGTCGGACAGGGCGGCGAGCCTTCGCCGGCACTGCAGGCGGCCATCAATCGTGACTTCAGCTCGCTGGAAGGACTGAGAACAGCCTTCCGTACCGCATCCATGGGCCGTTTTGGTTCGGGCTGGGCGTGGCTGGTTGTCAGGCCGGATGGCACGCTGGCCGTCGGCAGCACGCCCAATCAGGACAATCCACTGATGGACGACAGCCCGTTCAAAGGAACGCCGATCTTCGGCAATGATGTCTGGGAACATGCCTTCTACCTGCGTTACCAGAACCGCCGCGCCGAGTATGTGGATGGCTGGTGGAGCCTCATCAACTGGAACGAGGTCAACCGCCGCTTTGCCGCAGCCACGCAGTGATTGCCGCATCCCACGCCGACACCACATTGCATCAATTTCTTCCCAGGCAGGCTTTTCTCGCGCTTCGAAAACAGTACAGTCAACATTACGAAACGTAATGAGGCTTCGATGTCGCATCCTGCATTGCCTTCCCGATTGGCCCTTCTCTTGCTGGCGGGCAGCTGCCTGCTGCCCGTTTGGGCCCACGCCACGCCTCTGTGGCGCGATGCATCGGACACGCTGCCCGACAAGGAACCACCGGGCAACAGCATGCATGCCATACCGCATGATGTGGATAGTGATGGCGATATCGATCTGCTGGTTCCCATGGAGCACCGCGCCAACCGGCTGCTGTTGAATGACGGCCGTGGCCGCTTCACCGATGCCAGCGACCGCTTGCCCTCTGCCCGTCGTGATAGCGAGGAAATCGCCCTGATCGATGTGGACCGCGATGGCGATCTGGATGTTGCGGTTGCCAATGAGGATGATGTGCGTCCAGAGCTTTATATTGCCCAGTCTGATGGCCGGTATTCCAATGGAAACGACCGTCTCCCGATCCGGGTGAAAGCCAATGCCGTGGTTGCTTTTGACGCCAACACCGATGGCAACACAGACCTGTTCTTTGGCGGCGACGGTGTCTCGGTGCTGATGATCGGTGATGGTGCAGGCGGTTTCACCGATCAAAGCGTTTCGCGTCTGCCTGACGCCTCTGGCAGCACGCAGGATGTCGCCCTCGGCGATGTGGACGGGGATGGCGATGCCGACCTCGTTCTCGGCAATCAGGATGGCAACCAGATCTACCTGAACACCGGCACCGGCCGGTTCACTCGCGCCTCTGCCGGGGCCATCGAACCGCCTTACAAGCCTGAGGAAACACGCGACGTGGAGCTGTTCGACGTGGACGGCGACGGCGACCTTGACCTGTTCTTCGCCAATGTGGTGATGTTCAACCCGCGCGCCGAGGCGCAGAACAGGCTGTTGCTCAACAACGGGCGCGGTCAGTTCCAGGATGTGACCACCGCGTGGTTGCCGGTCAACACGCATGGCGACCTGTCGGCCCTTCCGATCGATTTCGACGCAGACGGACGCCCCGATCTCATTACCACGTCCATGCCCGGCCCCGACGGCATGGGCGGACCAGTGCGGGCGTGGCGCAATACCGGAACCCGGTTCGTCGAAGTGACCGGTTCGGTCTTCCCGGCCGCATTTGGCGGCATTGGCATGCACGTGGCCGCAGCCGACTTTGACGGCGATGGCAGGCAGGACTTGTTTGTGGCCGGGCTGATGAGCCCGGATTTTCTTCTCCTCAGCGGGCCGACAGCGCCGTAGATCAAATCCAAAAGTTGAGTGCGTGTTTTGGTCCGTTAGGGTGGGGTGGCGGCTTGGGAGGCAGGCAGGCACTCGATCTCGCCCAATCCAAGAATACCACCATCATCCCTGCGGATCGCAACGCACCGGCCATGTTTGAACGCCAGATCGTAGGTCACCGGCAATGCCGGGCTGCGTGTCTCATACTGGCCAGGCGGGGGCGGTAGCACAATGACACGGCCTGTCCCCGCCGGATCGCCTGCTCCCAGTGCCAGCTGCGGATTGGCACTGGCCAGCGCCATTGCTGATCTCAAGGCCTCCAGTGCATCAGGATCACGTGTGGCAAGCCGGGCTGGCCCGTCAGCAGGCGTGGTCCGGCATCCTGTACAGCCGACTGCCAGGACGGCCGAGGTGACCATGGCCGCCCATCGCGTCATCGTGGCAGCACGCCCAACCCGCCGGGCATCCGCATGTCACGGTTCTGCTCCATCAGCGGATCTTCCGGCGGCAGGATGGCGTCAATCGCCAGCACCTCGCCCGCGTTTTCGCGTGACTGCAGCGGCGCCACAGCTGACGGCGTCGGACACGAGCCATTTGCCCGGTAAGTCAGTGCCGCGGCCAGCAAGGCCTCGCCCGGATTGCCCAGTTCGACGGCGAAGTCATCGCCAACCGCGCAGCCCGGCAGCCGCACCCCATTGGTTGCGCTGGAGTTTATCGGCAGGAAGCCATCGGCATAGTCGCCGAAGCCCACATCGTTCACGCCCTGGAACTGGATCGTGTAGAAGGTCTCGCCGCAATTGTCCTGGGGATAGAACCCAAAGGGCTTGCCGCACGTTGTCGCCCCGATCAGGACGACCTCCACCCCGATGCCACGCAAACCATTGACCATCGCCTCGCTGGCACTGCAGGTCCGCGCGGTGGACAGGACAAAGACCCGCCTCAGGTTGAGGCTTGGCAGGGCCGCGCCATCGGTCACAGTGAAGCCCAGGCCGGTGCTGTAGAACGGCACCGGTCTGGACGGCGCCCGTAACCGGATTGCGAGTGCCCGCATCGGCATTGAACCTCAATTGCTCGAACGTGCGCCCGGCTGTTTGTGCGGGCCCGGCAACCATGAAGCCGAGCTGCGACGCCACGGCCAGCAAGCCGCCGCCATTGTAACGCAAGTCCAGCACAAGGTCGGTGACCCCCGAACCGCTCATTGCTGTCATGGCGTCAACGATTTCCCGTTCGCTGGAAAACGGGCTGAAGGTGTTGAACAGGACATAGCCGACGTTGCCCGTTGGCGTGGGAATGACCGCTGTCCTGTTGACCGGCCGCGGCGACAGGCTGGCCGAGGTGATGACAACCGTACGATCGGCAGCCGCTCCCGGATCGCGCACGACAAAGGTCGTCGTCTGCCCGGCCGCCGGTGGA
>JALOSP010000129.1 GCA_025458365.1 Hyphomonadaceae bacterium | reverse complement strand
ATAGTGGTGTTGGACACGATCAGCGCATCAATCCGGTTTGCCACTGTGACGTCGACGATGGCTTCGATCTCGCTTGCGTCGAGGTCTGGTGCGACCTTCAGGAAGAGCGGCCTGTGCCCGTGCGCGGTGGTCTGAATGGCGCGGGCCTCGCCCAGGGCACCCAGCAGGTCCTCCAGTGCGGCCCTCGTCTGCAAGCCGCGCAGACCGGGGGTGTTGGGTGAGGAGATGTTCACCGTGACATAGCTGCAGTGCAGCCAGACCCTGCGCAGTCCGGTCACATAATCGCCGATCCGGTCGGCGCTGTCCTTGTTGGCCCCGATATTGGCTCCGACCACGCCCTGCCTGCCCGAGCGGGCACGAAGCCGGTTCACGAAAGGCCCCAAGCCGTCATTGTTGAATCCCAGACGGTTGATCACGCCATCATCGGCCGGCAGGCGGAAGATACGGGGCCGCGGGTTGCCTGGCTGGGCGAGTGGCGTGACAGTGCCGCATTCGACAAAGCCGAAGCCGGCCCGCACCATGGCATCGGGCACTTCGGCGTTCTTGTCGAACCCTGCGGCCAGACCCACCGGATTGGGCAGGGAAAGGCCCGCCAATGTGATCGAGAGCCTTGGATCATCGCGCTTGCCAAGCGGACCCAAGCCTGCCTTCAGCGCCCGGACAGTGGCGCGGTGCGCAGCTTCTGGTGGGAGCAGGCGCAAGGCTGCCAGGCTGAGCGATTGGACCGGATCGGGCACCGGGAGGTTCCTCTTGATGAAAATGACTGGATCGGGGTCGAGTGTGTTGACGCAGCAGCGTCTGAACCTACCAAGGCAGAACGTGAACGCCGTCGACGACGGCCAGCGGGACAGGACCGGCGCAGGCACTGACCGGAAGCGGCCCGTAAACGTGCGGAAACACTGCCCCGCCGCGCGACGCTTCCCAAATCACGGTGGCCCCCAATTGTGTCAGGTCCACCGCGACCAGAACCAGACCTTCGCGCGCATTGAAGTGCAGCCGCAAGGTCTCGGCCAGAGTGTCAGCGCCAGACAGGTGAATGAAGCCGTCTGCCTGATCCAGCGCCGACCCGCGATAGACGCCTTCGACAGCGGCCTGCGCCCAGATTTCGGCGGTTTCGATCTTGTAGGCGATGGCGGGCGGGCTGGAGTGTGTCATGAACGGCCATCTGCCATGGAAGCCCTGCTCTGACCAGTTGGCAGGCTGCACCCCTGCCTGGCTCCTTCCCCCGAAAGGTTGCGCCCTATAGCCAGCGGGCAAGGCGCGCCTTGATCGCTGTCAGATCGCCATTGGCGGCCAGCCGTGACAGCTCGATCGCGCGGCGCGACATCTCTCTGTCGAATGCGGTGACCGGCGGCCGGGCAACAGCCGCTGCCAGAGGTCCGGCTGCAGCGCGCAAGTCCGGACGGCTGGCCGGACGCAACCCGTCGATGGCCAGAACCGAGATGGCATGCATGGCGGGAAATGTGGGGCTGGTGCTCAAGGCTGTGGCCCGGGCGTAGGCGGCGCTGCCTGTCTCGCTGCTTGCACCCAGCAGCCTGGTGGCCTGTGATCCGGCCAGCCGGACGCCTTCGAGATGCCAGCTGCCCCGGATGGCATGACCCCAGGGCTCACGCGGGGCATCGGTGCAGACTTCCTCGATCAGGCCACGCACCCGTTGTGGCAGCTGTCTGGCCAGTGCCAGGGCAGGGGCCACCCGTCTGGCTTCCAGGCCGAGCGCAATCGCCAGTTGCAACCGGCCTTCGACATGATCTGGCTGGAGCCGCAGCGCCTGCTGGGCCAGCCGCCTGCAGCGTGTCAGCTCGGCTGTGCTGATCCGGCTGGCGCCAGTCAGCAACGTCGTCGCCAGTCGCGCGCGGGCTGCAAAAGCCAGCCCGTCAGCATCCCCGCTGGCTTCTGCCAATATCGCTGCCTGCAGATATTCACCCCGATCAAAAGCGGCCCGGGCGTCTGGCGCCACCAGCGCCAGCACAGGCGAAGGCCCGGCCACAAGCGCCAGGCCGGCAGACCCCATGATCAATAATCGACGGTCGAATTGAGCCATGCTGCCACTTTGGTGCGCGTTCCGTTTCCATGGAAACGAAGTTGCGCACTACACTTCTGAATTTGATCAAGTTGGGTCTGTTTTGATGATTCCATCAAAACAGACCCAACTTGATTTAGGGCCATTCTGCACCGATCACCAGAAAAGACACGCCCTCAAGGCGATTTTTTTGGCCGTCAAAAGCCCACGTGCCCGCTCACACCGCAACTGGCGCCTTTAGTGCTCCGTGACTGTGATAGCCGTCAACCCGGATGTCCTCCATGGTGAAGTCGAACAGATTGGTCACGGATGGATTCAGCACCAGCCGGGGCAGCGCAAAGGGCGTGCGTTCAAGCTGGGTGCGCGCCTGCTCCTCATGATTGGTGTAAAGATGTGCATCGCCCAGAGTGTGGACAAAGGTCCCCGGCTGCAGGCCGGTGACGTGGGCAATCATGTGGGTCAGCAAGGCATAGCTTGCGATGTTGAACGGCACGCCAAGGAACAGGTCGGCAGACCGCTGGTAGAGCTGGCATGACAGCCGCCGGTCAGTCGAGACGTGGAACTGGAACAGGCAATGGCAGGGCGGCAGGGCCATGTCGTCCACATCAGCCGGGTTCCAGGCGGACACCACGTGGCGACGGGACCAGGGATTGGTCTTCAGCGCTTCCACGACGCCCGCGATCTGGTCGATCACCCGCCCGTCGGGTGCCGCCCACGAGCGCCACTGACGGCCATAGACCGGGCCGAGATCACCTTTCTCATCAGCCCACTCGTCCCAGATCGAGCAACCATTGTCCTGCAGCCAGCGTACATTGGTGTCGCCGCGCAAGAACCACAGCAACTCGACAAAGATCGATCGTGTGTGCAGCTTCTTGGTGGTCAGCAGAGGAAACCCGAGCGCCAGATCAAACCGCATCTGCCGCCCGAACACACCCCAGGTGCCGGTCCCGGTTCGGTCTTCGCGCAACTGTCCGTGTGTCATCACGTCGCGCAGCACGTCCAGATAGACGGCATCGGCATGGTCGGCCGGCCAAGCCTCCATCGGCTGGACGGTGGTGTCGGCCTCAGCCTTGGTCTGCAGGGTTTCTAGCATGGCGGCCTCAGTGACCAGCAAAGCCGGCGCGGGTTCGAATCGGACGTGCCTATTGTGGCAGCAAGTCAGCCTCATGCCAGCCATTTCGACCGGATGGATCTGCCTGCCCACAGTTCTATCCACACCTGATGCACTCCAATCCGCCGGACGTCCGATCCTGACGTGAGTTATTCACAGTCTGTCCACACCCGCCGGTGCACAGCCTCCGGGACTTCCCGGCTTTTTGCCTCCTGAAAAACATCGCTGTCGTAACCGCGCGTTCACCAAGATGGAGTTGTCTGATGACACGACCGCTCAAGGTTCAATCCCCCACGGCTTTCCTGTTCGAGGATCCAGTCCGCCCCATGGCATATACAGAAGCAGCCCACCGCGTCGCTCCGGCCCTTGACCTTGATCTGGTGCGTGATTTTCTTTTGCAGAATCCCGATTTCGTTCGTGAGGACAGCGAGTTGCTCGCAGCGGTCGCCTCCGAATCCGGCCGCGGCAATGTCGTTGCGATTGCCGATCTTGCCCGTGAGCGGCTGCTGCGGGAATCGCGCAGTGCCCAGGAGCGATTCTCTGCCATCGTTGAAACCGCGCGCGCGAATTACGAATCGCAGATCCGGGTGCAGGAGGCCATTCTGGCCATTCTCGATGCCCGTGATCCTGGGGAACTGGGCGCGCGGCTGGGCGGGCACGTGGCATTTGCGCTGGCTGCCGATGCCTGTGTCATGGCTGCGTCCCAGACGCCTGCCACATCCCAGTCGCTGGACCGGATGGCTGGCAGGATCGAGCGGCTGGTGCCGACCGAAAGGCCAGTCTATCTGGGGCCGGTCGACCGCCCGAGGGCCTGGCTCTATGGCGACAAGGCCGAAGCCGTGCGCTCTGAAGCACTGGCCCGGCTCGAATTCGGACCCGACCGGCGGGTTGCGGTGCTGGCACTGGGGTCAGCTGACATCGATGCGTTTCGGGCCGAATATGGCGCCGAGCTGGTGGTGTTCTTTGCCCGGGTTCTGGAGCGTGTGCTCGATGGCTTCGTGCGCGATGGACTGATGTGAGCGCCACGGGCCTGCCACTGGCAGAGTGTGCCGCCACGGCCCGTCGGGACTGGCTGGATTGGCTGGCCCACGAACGGCGCAGCGCGGCCCGCACCGTCAGCGCCTACCGCGATGACTTTGACAGCTGGTTGCGGTTTCTGGCGGCCCACACAGGAGAGGCGGTCACGACAGCCGGGCTGGCGGCAATCACCCCTGCAGATCTGCGGGCCTTCCTGGCCAGCCGCCGCGCGCAAGCCACGCCTGCTCCGGGCAGGGCCCGGCATGGCCTGTCGAACCGGTCCCTCGGGCGTGCGCTGGCATCGGTGCGATCCTTCTACGCCTGGCTCGACCGGCAGCGCGGGATCGCTGTGGCCGCAGTCGCGCAGGTCCGCCCACCCAAGGCGCCCCAGTCGCTGCCACGTCCGCTGGATGTCGATGATGCCGGGGCGCTGCTCTCGTGGGCAGGGAGCGCCGACGGCTCGACCACCGGTCCGGCCTGGACGAAGGCCCGCGACACAGCCATCCTCAGTCTGCTGTACGGCTGCGGTTTGCGGATATCCGAGGCCTTGTCGCTGACACCATCGAGCGTGCCCCTGGGTTCCCGGGGTCTGTCGATCACCGGCAAGGGCGGGCGGCAGCGGGTGGTGCCAGTGCTTCCGGTTGTTGCAGAAGCGGTCAATGCCTATGCTGCGATGCTGCCGCATGCGGTCGATCGCGACATGCCCTTGTTCCGGGCAGTGCGGGGTGGCCCCCTGTCTGCTCGCCATGTTCAGGCCTTGATGCAGAAGGCGCGCGGCAGTCTCGGCCTGCCGGACAGCGCCACCCCGCATGCGCTGCGTCACGCATTTGCCACGCACATCCTGCACAATGGTGGCGACCTGCGAGCGATCCAGGACCTGCTGGGGCATGCGTCCCTGTCCACCACCCAGCGGTACACCGCTGTCGATGCGCGTCACATGCTGGCGGCCTTTGCCTCCGCGCACCCGCGCGCCAGCCGCTGAGCACATGCTGTCTGCCTGATTTCGCGGCAACAGCGGATCGACGCAGGCTTGTCTGCGTCTTTTGTAAACACCAATGCCAATTATTGCGGCAGTGTGTGGGTGGAAATCGCAACACAGCATGGCAAGTGCCGTGTTCCGTGTTGCCCGCTCCGGGGTCTTTCGAAACATCGCA
>JALOSP010000128.1 GCA_025458365.1 Hyphomonadaceae bacterium | reverse complement strand
GGCACCGAGATAGGGCTGGAAGCGCGCGTCCACCGGAAAGTGGTAGCGGGCGGTCACGGTCGGCGGCAGGTGCCACAGGTCGAGGATCTCGGCCCCGCTCTGCTCGATGCTCGCCGTGTGGTCGAAGGTGCCTGCGATCACTTCGACCGACAGGTTCGAGTTCACATAGTACTGGATGCCGATCGTGGGCAGGGTGCTGTCATCGACCGCCACATCAAGTCCGGTGTCGGCACCGCTCGCGTTGAGAACCGGGGCGGTCACGTCGGGCATGACGCTGGTCAGGCGCACGTCCAGCTTGATGGTGCCGGCCTGGGCCTGCACGATGTCCTGTGCGGCAGCCGGTGCGGCGGCAGCAGCAAGGGCTGCAATGGCCATGAGGGCGATTGATTTGACGGTCATCAGGGTTTTCTCCCAAACAGATTTGCCGGGCCTGTCCCGGCGTCACGGCAGGGGATTGGACCTCTTTGCGGGCTGGTGACAGCCTCCAATCCGTCGCGCGTCGGCAGGTCGCGCGGCAGCAGGCCGCGGAAAATGACGGTAGCGTCAACTTGACTGTTGCAGTTCGGGCACGCCTTTCGGCCTCTGTGCCGGGGCATGTGCAACCGGTGCGGGCTGTGGCGCCGGAGCCGGCTTTTGGCGCCTGTCACTGCCGCCTTCGGCTTGCGGTGGATTGACTTTGTCCAGCCTGCTCTGTAGCAGCCGCGTTCGATTTGAAGACAGACACCGGCGTGGTGCGGGCCTGAAGGCCCATATGCGCCCGTGATGGAGCAGACCCGTGAAGCGGACTTTTCAACCTTCGAACCTCGTGCGCGCCCGTCGTCACGGTTTCCGTGCCCGCATGGCCACCAAGGGCGGTCGTGCCGTCCTGTCGCGCCGCCGCGCCAAGGGCCGCAAGCGCTTGAGCGCATAGTCTGGCCTTTCACGGCTGACTGGCGCCCGGTCTGACAATGGATACGGTCGCGATCTCAACCCTCAAGGTCCGCAAGGACTTTCTGGCAACTGCCCAAGGCTGGAAGGCCTCCGGGCAGTTTCTGTCGTTGCAGATGCGAGCAGCGCGCGTCGCACGGCCTGCGCCGCATGGCGCGCCGGTGATGGCATTCGGCCTGACAGCGTCGAAAAAGGTCGGCAATGCGGTGGCTCGCAACCGGGCCAAAAGACGCCTGCGGGCAGCCATGAAGGCGCTGTTGCCGGTGCATGGCAGGGCGGGTTTCGACTATGTGGCTGTCGCGCGCACTGCAACTGTCAGCGCGCCATGGCCAGCATTGCTTGACGATCTGGCTGGCCTGTTCATAAGGCTGGCGGGCAAGGCAAACCGGTCGGCAGATGCCGACCCCAGCACAGGCGCAGGACAGACCCTTATCCACCCGACCAGCGCTCCCCACATCCCGGATATCTGAGCTTTCGTGGCGCGCCAGTCAGACAGGGCGCATCGCGATTTCCCCACACCAGCCCTCCACAGCAGGCAGCAACACCATGGGTCCCGGACCACAACAGCCCGATACGAAGAACTTGATCCTGGCGTTTGCCGTCTCGATGATGATCCTGCTCGGCTTCCAGGTGTTCTACGCCGGGCCGCAGGAAGAGGCGCGCCGGGTTGAAATCGCCCGTCAGGCCGAGATCGCCAAGGCCAAGGCGCCGGTGACGCCTGCTCCTGCCGTTGCCGGTGGCACGGCCGCCGCCACACCTGGCGCGCCCGCTGCAGCCACCGCGATCCCCGAAGCGGCACTCACGGCGCCGGTCCCGCGTGCCCAGGCGCTGGCTTTCAGTCCGCGCGTGCCGGTCGAGGCCGGAGCCTTGAAGGGCACCATCGCACTGCGCGGCGCGCGGATCGACGATCTGCAATTGCTGCGCTACCGCGAAACCGTCGATGCGCCGCAGCCCGTCACGCTGATGCATCCGCAGGGCAGCGAGCATGGCCAGTATGCGGTGTTCGGCTGGAAGGACTCGGTGACTGGCGAAACCGGTATGCCGGGGGAAAACACCCTGTGGACTGCCCAGCCTGGCGCCCGCCTGACGCCCAAGACCCCGCTGGTGCTGACCGCGACCATGCCCAACGGGCTGGCCTTCACCCGCACCATCACGATTGACGAGAATTATCTCTTCACAATCACCGATTCCGTGGTCAACAGCAGCGCGAATGCGCTGACCATCGCGCCCTATGGGCTGATCAACCGGCACCGCAGCGAGTCTGACCGCGCTGACCCGGTGAACCATCAAGGCTCCATCGTATTCTTCGCCGACCGGTTGAAGCGGAACACCTACAAGCAGATTGACGAGAACAAGGCCGTCAAAGTGCCCGAGCGTGCCGATGATCCGCCCGTGCGCGGCGGCTGGATGGGCTTCTCTGACCGCTACTGGCAGGCCACGCTGATCCCCGATCAGGGCCGCCTCCTGACTGCTGGCGTCACCACCATCCCGATGTCGGACGGGCCTGCCTATCAGGTGCGCTACGACAGCCAGCCGTTTGCCATGGCGCCGGGGTCCTCGGTGAGCCTGACCCAGATGGTCTATGCCGGTGGCAAGTCGCGCGCTTTGCTGGAGCAATATTCGAAGGATCTGGGCGTCTCGCGGCTGGATGATTCGCTCGATTGGGGCGGCTGGCTGAAGCCGCTGACCAAGCCGCTGCACAGCCTGCTGCTGTTCTTCAACGGCCATATCGGCCACGTCGGTCTGGCGATCCTGGCGATCACCGTTGTCATCAAGCTTCTCACCTTCCCGCTGGTCTATTCGTCCTATCGCAGTTTTGCCAAGCTGCGCGATGTCGGCCCGAAGATGAAGGAAATCCAGACCAAATTTGCCGCCGACAAGCAGCGCCAGCAGCAGGAGATGATCAAGCTCTACCAGACCGAGAAGATCAATCCGGTCGCGGGCTGCATCCCGATCCTGCTGCAGATGCCGATCTTCTTTGCGCTGTTCAAGGTGCTGTCGATTGCCATCGAGCTGCGCCACGCGCCGTTCTTCGGCTGGATTCCCGACCTGTCGAGCAAGGACCCGACGACGGTGTTCAACCTGTTCGGCCTCCTGCCATTTGACCCGACCAGCTGGCCGCTGATTGGCGGGCTGCTGGCCATCGGTGCCTGGCCGATCCTCTATGGCGCCTCGTTCTGGCTATTGCAGAAGATGCAGCCCTCTCAGGTGACCGACCCGATCCAAGCCAAGGTGTTTGCCCTGATGCCGTGGCTGTTTGCCATCATCTTTGCCGGCTTCTCGTCGGGTCTGGTGATCTATTACACGTGGTCGAACCTGCTCACCATCATCCAGCAATATGCCATCGCCAAGTCGATGAAGAGCGCCAACCCGATTGACGATTTCTTCGCCAAGCTGGGCAAGCCAAAGACCCCCGCGGGATAGGCCCGACCTGATGGCCCAGGATGCCGCAACCCTGACCGATGCCGCCAGCAAGACCCTGCTGGCGCTGGATCCCACCTTCCTGTGGGCGGCTGCCACCATGAAGGATCTGCCGCCGATGGGGCCGGTGGAGGTGGCGTTTGCCGGCCGCTCGAATGTGGGCAAGTCGTCGCTGGTCAATGGCCTGCTGAACCGCAACGGGCTGGCGCGCGCCTCTGGTGAGCCGGGCCGCACGCGCGAGCTGATCTTCTTTGCCATGAAGGACAAGGCGGGCGAGGATGCCTTCCGGATCGTCGATCTGCCGGGCTATGGCTATGCCAAGGCACCCAAGACCGAGATTGCCCGCTGGACGGCGGCCACGCGTGACTTCCTGCGCGGACGCGCCACGCTGAAACGCGTGTTCGTGCTGATTGACAGCCGCCACGGCGTGAAGGACGCCGATCTGGAAGTCATGACCGGGCTGGACAAGGCGGCGGTGAATTATCAGATCGTGCTGACGAAGACCGACACACTGAAATCGGGCGAACTGGACAAGGCCGTGGCCCACACGCTGGCCGCCATCGCCAAGCGGCCGGCAGCGCACCCGATGGTGCTCAGCGTGTCATCGCGTGAAGGCACCGGGCTGGCGGAGCTGCGGGGCGAGATCGTGGAGCTGGTGGGGTTGTAGGGGGCTGGAGCGGGCGGCACTGCTGCGCCGGGCGGACCGGGAGGTTCGAGATCCTGTGTGTGTTTCACCACAGAACCGGCACGCCAAAGCCGCGGATCGCTGCATCGGCACTGATCAGCGTCATCTCCTCGATCATGGCCTGCGCCGCGATCAGCCGGTCCCATGGGTCCCTGTTGATCAGCGGCAGGTCGCCGGCTATCTCGCAATGAGTATGGTTGATCTCCAGCAGGCTGAAGCCGGACTGGAGCGCCAGTGTTTCGAAATCAGCCGGAAGCGGCAACAGCTTTCCGAGATTGACCTTGAATGCGATTTCGTAGGCAGACGCTGCGCTCAACCAGATACTATTGTTAGCGGACCTCAAGGCGTCTGCACATCTGTGCGACAAACGCCCAGGCTCAGCCCATAGCCACAGCGCGATATGCGTATCGAGCAGCAGTCTCACGATTCAGGAAACAGGGGGCTGTCGCGGGCATCCTCAGGGTCCGGCTCGAACAGCTCCAAAGGCAGTTCCTGACTCCAGCCCATGTCGCGCAGCAACCCAAACCTGCGCGCGCGCACTGGCCCCACCGGCACCAGCCGCACCATGGCCTTGCCATTGCGCGCGAGGGTAACATCCTCACCGTTCAAAGCGGCTTCGACGAGCGACGAAAGGCGGGCCTTGGCGTCTGCGATGTTCATCTGGATGGTCATTGGACCAGTGTGGTCCAAGTTGGACCATGTTGCAAGATTTCCACCGCGCCTAACTCTTCCCCCGCCCTGCAAGGGTGGGGGAAGTACCCGCGAAGCGGGGGATGGGGGCTGGATGGCTTCGCGCGACGCAAAGCTCGAGAAAGGCAGACTGCGCTGTAATAGGCGCACTATTGACATATGTCCTTAACAGGCGCACTATTGACATATGTCCTTAACAGGCGCATATGTGACATATGTTAAATATGGAGATCTGCTATGAACTGTGATACAACGCCCTTTGAGGTTGTCTACGACCCACAGAATTTCCGCGACCTATACGAAACTGAATTAGGAGCCAGTGTTTGGCGATTTCTAGTCCAGCCAGACAATCGAATTCGAATGGAAACAGCGAGCTACCTTGGACGCGCCGCTGTTGAACCGCTCGCGCCTGGGTTGGTTTTAGAATTCGGATCTGAAATTGGACAAGATCGCATCAAGCAGATGATTGGCCATATGGTTCGGCAGATCATGGAAGCGGTTGGCTATAAAATTGATAGGCCGGGGCTGCGCATAACGCGGGAGAGCCTATTCTCTAGCGGTGCACGATATCAGGCCAAAGCC
>JALOSP010000127.1 GCA_025458365.1 Hyphomonadaceae bacterium | reverse complement strand
CCAAGCCGGGTGACGAAATAATATCGTGTGGCGGAAAACAGTGCCATGGCGACAGCAACACCGATCAGGCCTGCAAAGCCGCGATTGGTTGCCTCTTCGCTGCCGCTCTGAAAGCCGCCGTCCACCAGGATTCTGGCTGCCGCCGGCAAAGCCAGGGTTGCCCCGGCGGCGAGCACCAGAAAGGTCAGTGCCAGCAGGAGTTCCATCCGGCGCCGTTTCAGATAGGGCCACAGATGGCCCAGCAGGGCCAGTTCCCGGCTGCCTTCACGCTTGCGGGCGGCTTCCCCCAGGCCGGCGGCGAACTGCGCGCCCATTCCGGGGCGGCCACTGGCAGGAGCTGTCGGGGTGTTTGGGGGCAGGGTCGATCCATCCATAACCGGCCCCTATCATGTCTGGAAGACAACGCAAATTGCGCGCGATGTCATCGTGAGCGGGGTCTCTGGCTGATGCACTTGAGGCTGTGCCCGCAACAGAAAAAGGGCAGCCACCGGAGGAGTGGCTGCCCTGAAGGGCCGGAGATGCTGAGGGGACAGGCAACCCGGAAAAGTGGTGATCATGGCCTGCTGGGGGGGCAGACCCGACCGGTGTCAGCGGGCTGACTCGTTGCACTTGGCGATGTCGGCTTCGGCCATGGCCAGGGTACCGACACGGAATTCCTTCACGCGGCCGACTTCGCGGGCCAGCTGGCGGCAGTCGCGCACGACCGGTGTCCGGCGCTCAAGCCGTGCGACACAGGTGTCCCCGACGCAATTCCAGGCGGCTCCCGCAGCAATGACCTGCGCGGTCGCGGTCGGTGCTTCGAGCTTGGCAGTCACGACATTGGAGAACTCTGCCACGGCAGCCGTGGAGATCAGGGCGGTGGCGGCGATGAGGGAGGCGATTGCAAAGCGCATGGGGAGGAGCTCCTGGTCCGGTGTTGGCGGCGTAGTTGACGCTGACGTCATTCATGACGCTTCAGTCACTGAAAGCAATGCCTCATCACGTCGCATTGCGCAAGAGAAAAAATGAACAAAACGCAGTTTGTTCATCAGTCGCAATTCACAAGTCTGTCATGTCGCGCGCGACCGCGCGGCAATCGCTCCATTCGCTCTCACGTTCCCTTGTGCCCGAGGTGGCCGGATCTGGCGTCTGTCAGACAAGGGTCGGCACCGGTTTTGCCATCGAACCGAGCTTAACGTATTGCATTCGAAATGTTCTTTTTGGCCCGTGCGATCTCGTGTTGACGAGTCAGACTTCGGATCAGAGCGCCATTGCATCCCGTAAATGCGTTATGCGCTGGTTTCTCCGGGTTGCCACCCTTAGCGGGTTCGGTCAAACTTCCTTCATAATCGCAGTCGTTGTGGTTGTGCTGACAACGATGCCGGTCGTGGGCAATGGATCGATACTTCAACCTTGAACCGACACCGTCTGCCTATCGTGCAGCACGCGACGTTCCTGACGGTGTGCCAATCCGGTTTGTCAGTCTGATCCGCTTGCGGCGCGACCAGCCAGACGGCACCACGGACCGGGCAATGCGGCAATGGGACGAGGCGCTGGCGCGCATCCGCGAAGATGCAAGCGGTACTGTCCTGACCGAGACCAGGGTCCTGGCCTCCAGCAGCGCCTCGCCCGGGACTTGGGACCGGCTGATCATCACCGAGTTTCCTGATCGCAAGGCTGCTTTGCGGTTCCTCGGCGACGAGCGCTGGCTCGATCATGTCGCCCTGCGTCGCGACGCCATCGAGCAATCGCCGACTATCATGACCGTGCCGACGCCGTTTGACGGACACAGTCCCGCCTCTGCGGACGATTACGGGCCGCCAGTGAAGGATGTCAGCGAGGTTGCCCACATGGGGCCGGTGGTTGCTGCAGCCCGCTGCCTTCCACGAGGCACGCCTTTCATCTGGCTCAGCGGGCTCAGGCTGCGTCAGGATCGCAGCCCGTGGCTGGCACGTGCCGCTTATGCGGGCTGGTGCATGATGTTCAACGCAGTTGCAGCCGAACAGGGCGGCGAGATCATCCTCAACGACAGTATCGCCTGCACCTTCATCGGAACCGACCAGCGTTGGGACTTCATCAATGTCGTCCGGTACCGGAGCCTTGACATCCTTGAACGCATGCTGGCCGATCCGAGGATCATAGCGGCGTCAGCCATGCGAATGGCGGCGATTGAAGACAGCGTCGCGATCTTGGCCAGCGAAAGCACGACTGCAAACAAGGACCTGCTGTCAGTCTAACCGCATAGTAAGCTGCTTTCTCGCGTTGCATGCCACAAGCCATTGGCTAGTCTTCAGTGGTGCCCCAATCGGTTGTCTTCCCGCTTGAGCCGCATGCACGGCGTGCGCTTGAAGTCTTGCCGGATGATCAGCCGTTTGTGTTGATGTCACTCATTCGGTTGCGCCGCGATCTTCCGGACGGACAGGCTGACCGGTCCCTGTTGGGCTACCGCAAAGCGCTGAAGCCGATCTCTGACGACATTGGGGCAAAAACGCTCCAGGCGGGTCGTGTGCTGCACACATTTGCCGGTCGGCAAGAGCACTGGGATGCGGTGCTGGTCACCTGGTTCCCCAGCCAGATCATGTTCCGGCAATCCCATGCCGATCCCAGAATCGCCATGGCGATGCGGCATCGCGATGAGGGTTTCGAAGACATATTGTCTGTCCTTGTCCGTCCCTATGGAAAGGGAAAACTCGATGGAGGATGATGGTCTCCTGCAGCCTGCCGAGGGCGACAGTTACTTCCTGATCGAACCGCTCCCAGAGGTGATCACGAGCCTGAGCCGGATGGAACAGGGCAAGCCGGTGTCAATCGTCGGTATCGTGCAGCATGACCCGGAGAATTTCGAAGCATCGCGAACCGCCTATTTCGAATGGGGTGAAATCTACCAGCGCGAAACCTTGGCGGCAGGTGCCACCCATTTGCTGGCTGGCCGTGTGATCAGTGACATGTATGAGCCGGACTCACGTTGGGACGAGGTGTCCGTCACCCGCTTCCCCGACGCTTCTGCTTTCTTGCAGGCAACCTTGAGCGAGGCAGTGCTGGGCAGTATCAATCTGCGCCGGGCGTGCATGGTCGACAGCTTTGTTCTGGTGGTCGAGGACATGGACGAGGTCTGAAGGCGCAGGCGCCGTGCGGCCCGTCACTCGACTTTCCCGGTCACAGGCGGCAAAGACAGCGCTTTCCCGCCTTGACGGGTCCGCATGCCACAAAGTCAGCACGTTCGATGAAGTTTCTGGATCAGGCCAAAATCTATATCCGCTCCGGCGATGGCGGGGCAGGCTCGGTGTCTTTCCGGCGCGAGAAATACGTGGCCTATGGCGGACCTGACGGGGGCGACGGCGGTCGCGGGGGCGACATTGTCGTGGAAGCGGTGGATGGGCTGAACACCCTGATCGACTACCGTTACAAGCAGCATTTCAAGGCCGGACGCGGCGGCCACGGCATGGGGCGCCAGCGCCATGGGGCCTCGGCGGAAGATTTGATCTTGAAAGTGCCGGTCGGCACCCAGATCCTGGACGAGGATCGCGAGACCCTGATCGCAGACCTGTCGCGGCTGGGGGACCGGGTCGTGCTGGCCGAAGGTGGCAACGGCGGCTGGGGCAATATCCATTTCAAAGGCCCGGTCAATCAGGCGCCCCGCCACGCCAATCCCGGCGCCGAGGGCCGGGAGCGTTGGGTCTGGCTGCGCTTGAAACTGATTGCCGACGCCGGGCTCGTCGGCTTGCCGAATGCCGGCAAATCCACCTTTCTCAGCGTCGTCAGTGCGGCCTCACCCAAGATCGCAGATTACCCGTTCACGACGCTGCACCCCAATCTGGGGGTGGTCTCGCTGGGGGAAGACACCCGCTTCGTGCTGGCCGATATTCCCGGCCTGATCGAGGGTGCCGCTGACGGGGCCGGGCTGGGCACGCGGTTTCTCGGCCATGTGGAACGCTGTGCGGCGCTGGTTCATCTGATCGATGGCACGGCAGACGATGTCGTGGCGTCGTGGGAAACGGTGCAGGGCGAACTGGCAGCCTATGGCGGTGGCCTGGATGGCAAGCCGCAGGTGCTGTGCCTCAACAAGACCGATGCGATGCTGGACGAGGATGTGGCTGAAAAACTGGCAGCGCTGGAAGCCGCCAGCGGTGGCAAGGTGTTTGCGGTTTCCGGCGTCTCCCGTGACGGGGTGCGCGCGGTGCTGGGTGCGCTCTGGCACGAAATCGCCAAGGCGCGCGGTGTGGTCACGCCCTTCCTTGAGGAAGAAGAAGCAGGCCTGGCGGACTTCCACGTCGACGTGCTGGAGGCGCAAGCCGATGATGACGACGGCGCAGCAGAGGGACGCTGGCAACCGTGACACCGTTTGGCGCGCCGCAGCGACTGGTCCTGAAATTCGGGTCGGCCCTGCTGGTCGATGCCGGAACAGGTAGCTTGCGTGAGGACTGGCTGGCCAGTGTCGGGGCTGACATCGCCGCGTTGCGGTCGCGCAATTGTGCGGTGCTGGTGGTGTCATCGGGTGCCGTGGCTTTGGGCCGGGCTGTTCTGGGGCTGACGGCGCGGCGCTTGAAGCTGGAAGAAAAACAAGCTGCCGCCGCTGCGGGCCAGGCCAATCTGGTGGCCGCCTGGGGCCGGGCGCTGGCCCCGCACGGCATCAAGGTCGCACAAGCCCTGCTGACGCCAGACGATACCGAGCGCCGCCGCCGCTGGCTGAACGGTCGGGCGACATTCGAGACCTTGCTGGGGTTTGGCGTCGTGCCGGTGATCAACGAGAATGATACCGTGGCCACCCAGGAACTGCGCTATGGCGACAATGACCGGCTGGCCGCGCGCGTGGCCCAGATGGTCGGTGCTGACACGCTGGTGCTGTTCTCTGACGTCGACGGCCTCTATGACCGCGATCCCAGATCACACCCCGATGCCAGCCATGTGCCGATGATCGCGTCCATCACGCCGGAGATCGAGGCAATGGCTGGCGGCATCAACACGCATGCCGGGGTCGGCTCGGGCGGGATGCGCACCAAGCTGGATGCTGCCCGGATTGCCGCTGCTGCCGGGTGCCGCACGGCGATCACGCTTGGCACAAGGGCCAATCCGTTGGCCGCACTGCTGGATGGCGGGCGGGCAAGCTGGTTTGCCGCCGCCACCGATCCGCAAACCGCGCGCAAGGCCTGGCTCGGCCAGAATCTGAAACCCAAGGGCTCACTCACCGTGGATGCAGGCGCCGCGCCGTGGCTGGCAGTTTTGAGCGGGGCGATCCGGTGCGCGTGCTTGGCCCAGATGGCACAGAGCTTGCGCGCGGCTTGACAGCCTATGCCGCATCCGATGCGCGCCGGATTGCCGGGCGCAAGACAGAAGAGGTCGAGGCGATCCTCGGCTGGTCGGGCCGCCCGGCTTTGGTCCATCGCGATGATCTGGTGCTGGTGGGTGGATCATGAGCCAGACACACGCTGATATGGCCGCACTGCGCGCCGAGATTGACGGGATCGACCGCGAACTTGCCCGGCTGATGGCCCGCCGGTCCGGGCTGGCCGCAGCCGTGGCCGATGCCAAGCGGGCAGAAGGCAATCTGGGCTTCGGCTGGCGCCCTGCGCGTGAGGTCGCGATCCTGCGCACCGTGCGGGTGGCCGAACCGGAGCTGGACCCATGGCTGGCGGCAACCGTGTGGCGCGCGATGATCGCGTCCAATCTGGCCGCACAGGGCGGGATGAGCGTGGTCAGCCTGGTGGAGTGTGCGGCGGCAGCCAGGCTGGCCTTTGGCGCGGCCAGCGGGGTCTCGATTGTAGCTGACGCAGCCCGCGCGCTCGATCATGTGCGCGACACACCCAATGCGGTGGCCGTCCTGCCCGCCAGTGGTGGTGATCGCGGCGCGGCCATGGCGTGGTGGGCACTGTTGCGCGCACCAACCTATGCCGGGCTTCACGTCTGCGCGGCCAGCCCGGCGGTGGACACCGGCGCCCCGATCGAGGCCTGGTGCATCGCGGCCATGGCGCCAGAAGAAGCCGGCGGCGACGTCTCTCTGCTGGCCGGACCACCGGCTGCCATGGCCGGTCTGGGGGGCCGGGTGCTGGAAGCCTCCGGCGGTCTGGAATTGCGCGCCGTGGACGGGTTCTTCGGCGCCGGGCGCGCGCTGCCTGCAACCGTGCGCCTGGTCGGAGCCTATGCGCTGGCGTGAGGCAGCATGGACCGCGTTTGCTGTACCTTGGGACGCATTGAATTGAGGTCAACCACCGTGGTCAGGCCGAAGTGATTTTCGATCCTGAACCCTGTCGTCCCGGAACGCGAAGCGTATCCGGGACCTCGGGAGGTTCGGCCCGCTGGTCCGGAGGTCCCGGCTCTGCGCGACGCTGCGGCCGGGATGACAGCTAGAGTCTGTCAGGTGCGATCTGAATCGAATTGGGATTCCCCTGGGGGTCGGATTGTGATTCATGCTTGCTGCTGGGCGGGAGGCCAGCATCGATGG
>JALOSP010000126.1 GCA_025458365.1 Hyphomonadaceae bacterium | reverse complement strand
CTGGGCCGGATGCGCACGGGCGAGGCGGCCCATGTCTTCATCGAGACCCAGGTGCGCGAGGACAGTTTCAAGCTCTATGGCTTTGCCAGTGATCAGGAGCGGGCGTGGTTTGCGCGGCTGCAGGATGTGGGCGGGGTGGGCGCGCGCGTGGCGCTGGCCATTCTCGACGTTCTGTCGCCACAGGACTTGCTGGAGGCGCTGGCGCTCGGTGATGCGGCCTCCATCGCGCGCGCCAGCGGCGTGGGGCCAAAGCTGGCCGCGCGGATCATTGTGGAGTTGAAGGGCAAGGCGCCCCCTGCCCCGCTATTTGGTGTGGCCATTGCTCCGGTCAACAGCGCATCCGCCAACACGACCGCCCCGGAACCCGCGCCCGATGAGGGCAACCACGCAGCGCGCAGTGAAGCAGTTTCGGCCTTGATCAATCTGGGCATCGGCCAGTCTGAAGCGCTGCGCGCCGTGGCGGCTGCAGCCCGTGGTCTTGATCGCGACGCACCCTTGAGCGCATTGGTGAAGGCGGCCCTGAAAGAGGCCGCGCCGAAGGACACCCGTGTGTGAGCGATGCCCGCCTGATCTCGTCAGAACGCCTGCCGGACGATGGAGCCGGGGGGGCTTACGCTGAGCAGACTGTTGACCGGGCGTTGCGGCCATCGGGGTTTGACGAATTCGTCGGCCAGAAGGATTTGAAGGCCAACCTGCAAGTGTTCGTGACGGCAGCAGCCCGGCGTGGCGATGCGCTCGATCACCTGTTGCTCTTCGGCCCGCCGGGTCTGGGCAAGACCACGCTCGCCCAGATCGTGGCGCGCGAGGCTGGGGTGAATTTCAAGTCCACATCCGGCCCGGTGATCGCCAAGGCCGCTGACCTTGCCGCCCTGCTGACCAACCTTGAACCGCGCGATGTGCTGTTCATCGACGAGATCCACCGGCTGCCTGCCGTGGTGGAGGAAATCCTCTATCCGGCGATGGAGGATTATGCGCTTGATCTGGTGATTGGCGAGGGGCCGTCGGCCCGCTCGGTGCGGATCGATCTGGCGCCGTTCACGCTGGTGGGGGCCACAACACGGGCGGGCTTGCTGTCCACGCCTTTGCGGGACCGGTTTGGCATCGTCTCGCGGCTGGATTTTTATGACATTGCCGATCTGGAGCTGATCCTGCGCCGGGCAGCAGGCAAGCTGGGCGTGAACCTGACCGATGACGGCGCCCACGAGATCGCGAGGCGCGCACGCGGCACGCCACGCATTGCCGTGCGGCTATTGCGCCGGGTGCGTGACTTTGCCGATGCGGCAGGCACGCCGCTTGATGCGGCCACCGCTGCCCATGGCCTGGCGCGGCTCGACATTGACCCGGATGGGCTCGACATGCTTGACCGGCGGTATCTGAAGGCACTGGTGGAAACCTATTCCGGCGGGCCGGTGGGGGTGGAAACGCTGGCCGCGGCTCTGGCCGAGGCGCGCGATGCGGTCGAAGACGTGATCGAGCCTTATCTGATGCAGCAGGGCTATATCCAGCGCACGCCGCGCGGCCGCATGGCCGCCGCCCGCGCCTGGTCGATGTTTGGACTGAGCCCGCCACACCAGTTGAAAACCGGTCTGGCACCCGGCGCGCTGCCTGGCCAGGCCGCCACGGGCGATCTGTTCGACGGGGACTGAACACGTGGCAGACGAGTGGGACACCCCGATCCTGTCGCGAACCCGTGCGACGAAATCAAAGGCGGCAAAGCGCGCTCCCCGGCCGGCCAAGCCGAACGCGGGCGCGCTCTGGCTGACGGGTGTGGCGGGTCTGGCCGTCGGGGCGGTGGCGGGCGGGGCCGCAGTCTGGTTGTGGCTGGACCAGATCGCGCCACCTGCGCAAAGCCCGCCTGCAAGCGTGCCGGCAACCGCCCCAGCCTCTCCAACCGATCAGGGCGCAGCCTTTGCTGCCTTTGCCCGGATGGCCGGTGCCGAAGTGGCCAGTAACGCGGTCGAAGGGGCCTTCCGCAGCTATATCGCGGTCTCGACCGGTGCCACCGAGGCCCGCAAGGACCGGTTCGAGACACGGGTTGCGGCACTGGGCACCGGTCTGTCGGGCAGTTTTGACCGGCGCTATCTGCGGCCCATGATGCAGGCCGGACTGTTGCTGGATGAATGTGCTGCGGCAGTGTTGGCCGCCCGGCTGGACGCCGGGCCCGACACAGCGGTGGGAGCTGCAACAGGTGCCGCTTCGCTGGCCACATGCGACACGCGCGGCGCGCTGGCGGGGCGCAAGACGGGCGAGCTTGGCGCCTTCCTTGCCACCTGCCAGACCCGGCTTGAACAGGGGCTGGCCGCCCATGCGGCAGGCTTGCTGGATGGCGCCGGTTTCATGGAAGCGGCCAGCGATCCTGACAGGATCGAGACCAACCCCTGCCCCGACCCCAGCCGCTATATCAAGAGCCAGACGCCATGAGCATCCCCACTCAAACTGCCGATGCCGGCTGGTTCGAAGGCCGCATCCACCATCGTCTGGTGCGGGTCTATTACGAAGACACCGACATGTCCGGCGTGGTCTATCATGCCAATTATCTGCGCTATTTCGAGCGTGGCCGGTCAGACTTCCTCAGGCTGGCCGGAGTGAACCACACCGAGCTGCTGGCCCGCGATCCGCCGCTGGCCTTTGCCGTCACGGCCATGGACATCCGCTATCGCAAGGCCGCCCGGATCGATGACAGCCTGCGTGTCACCACGACCTATGACAGCATCAAGGGCGTGCGTCTGCGTATCAGCCAGACCGTCACCCGTGGCGATGATGTGATTGCAACAGCCGAAGTAGAGGCGGTGTGCATCGACCTGTCAGGCAGGCCCCGGCGGCCGTTCGCGGAGCTGATGAGCCAGTTGGGGCCTTATCTGCTGTCCGAGTAGATAGCCTAAGCCCCCCTAGCCTCGGCCTCCGCCTGGGCGTCAGCCTGCGCCTTGGTGTCGGCTTCCAGGATGCTGCGCGGCTTGCCGCGTGACACCACGAAGGCGAGTGCTACTCCGAAAACACCCATCAGCGTGGTGTAGAAGAAGAACATGATATAGCCTGCGGCATAGGCCGGGCCGGTCACGCCGATCTTCTCGCCCGCCTTGGCAAAGGCCACCGGGGGCAGGTCTGCCACCCATGGCATGATCTGCGACACGAACCCGCCATTGCCTGCATCCTTGGCAAAGGCTTCCACAATCCGCCCGCCAAGGGCGGTGATCAGCTTGCCCGGTAGTGCATAGAGCGAGGTGAACAGCGCATATTGGGTCGCGGTGAACCCGTCCTTGGTCAGCATCGACAGATAGACGATGAAGGTTGTGCCGGCGAACATGCCGGAGAAATTGTCGATCAGGATGGCAAGATAGAGATAGACCGGGTCAGGCCCGTTCATCGCGATCAGGATGAAACTGAGGTTCGACAGCGGCTGCATGAAGGCGCCCAGCACAAGGCACCGGAACATGCCCAATTGCGTGATCGCCCATCCCGTAATGATCGCAGAGACCGCGCCGACAATCACGCCAAAGACCTTCTGGGCGGTGGCAACTTCAGACGTGGTGAAACCCGCATCAATATACATGGTGCTGGCCAGATTGAGCACGAAATCACTCATCCGGTAGAGGCAGATGAACAGCAGGATCGATGTCGCAACCGACTGGTATCGGCCGAAGAAATCGACCAGCGGATCGCCCAGCGCGCTTTTGAAATAAGCGGCGGGCCTGCTCCTGATGCCGGGGATTTTCCAGCAGGCAGCCACCACCAGCAACAGGCCGATAACGACGTAGCCCAGCTGCTGATAGGTGCCCCAGGGCCGGGCTGACAGCGCCTCGCCCATGGCCTGGGTTGCGGTCATGCCCGGTTCTGATCCGGGCAGATAGAGATGGGCGACAAGCCAGGCCAGAGGCTCGGGCTTGCCGGACATGCCCACGCCCAGCACACAGGCTGCCAGTGCCATGATGGCCAACCGCACGGCCCATTCGGCCAGGTCGATCACGCCCCGGTCGGGGATATCGGAGGGTGGCACCCAACGGGTGTCGGTCAACACATGCTCTCGCGGGGCCAAAAGGGTCGCGATCACCGCCAGCCCCATGAACACCGCCATCATCATGAACGACACGCTCCAGCCCAGGAACGAATAGGGCTGCGGGTCATCCGGCGTCGGTGGCGGGCCGGAGAAGATGCCGACCACGTAAAGCACCAGCGCACCCGACACGAACATCGCGACGCGATAGCCGACCTGGTAGTTCGACGTCAGCACGCCCAGTTTTTCACTGTCGCGCGCCACTTCGATGCGCCAGGCATCAATGGCCACATCCTGTGTGGCGCCGGCAAAACAGATCACGGCGGCAATCGCGGCAATGATGAAGAAGCCGTCGATAGGGTCGCCCGCCTCATTAAAGGTCTTCGACGGGTCAATCAGCGCCAGACACGCGATCCCGGCAACAATCACCAGCTGGCAGACCAGCATCCATGACCGGCGGCGGCCCAATGCCTTGTCGAGCACCGGGATCGCGACCTTGTCCACGACCGGCGACCAGAGGAATTTCAAGGCATAGAAAATCGTGACCAGGCTCATCAGGCCGATCAAGCTGAGGTTTGCCCCGCCCTGACGGATCCAGGTCTGCACCAATGTCTGCCCGATCAGCAGGTTCGGCATCCCCGCAGCAAAGCCAAGACCGAACATGACAAGTGCAGATCGCTCGAAGAAGGTCTTGAACCCTGCCTTCGGTTTCCCCGCACTCTCGCGTTGCGCTGTTGCTGTGCTGTCACTGGCCATCCGGCTCTCCCCGTGCCTGCCTGGTCGGCAAGCTTTGAGGCACAGGTCCGGCGTCAACCGGTCCACCGCGCCACGATCCCACGGCAGGGACAGTGGCGCGGTGCGACATTTCAGGCAAGGGGGCTTGGCACGCGCCCCTCACCGGCTGGACAGCCTCAGGCTCAAGCGCTGATCATCCGGGCTTCTTCCCAACGGGACAATTCGTCCTTGATCAACAGCTTCTGCCGCTTCAGGGCCCGTATCGCGGTGGCATCGGGCGCCGGTCGGGCCAGTTCGATCGACAGCCGGGCATCAAGCTCGGCGTGGCGGGCGCGCAGGCTGCGCAAGCGTTCGCGGCCCATCAGAATGCGCTCCGCAGCCTGGCCAGAAGCCCCTTTGGCTTCTTGCTCTTCCACGGCTTGCCGTAGCGCACGTCACGGTAGTGCCGGTCGCGGTTGCGGCCCTGCCAGCCATAGCGAACTTCGTCATGATGGCGCCAGTGGCGGCGCGCCTTGCCGGCCGCGGCCCGATCCAGAAGCGCCTCCAGCAGCGCCCGAAATACCCGTTTCATCGTGTCATGTTCCTCCGATGGTTCGATCGGAAGCC
>JALOSP010000125.1 GCA_025458365.1 Hyphomonadaceae bacterium | reverse complement strand
TGGCTTCCGCGATGGCTTCGGCCCGGCGCATCTGAACCAGCGTCTCCTCGCGCGTGGAGGCTTCCAACCGCATCCGCTCGATCGCGTTCTCGCGGAACACTTCGACCGCCGCAGCCATGGAGCCCAATTCGTCGCCACGGTCGCGCCCGGGAATGTCGAGTGCGGTGTTGCCACCTGCCAGCGTCCGCATCGCGTCGGTCAGGGCCGAAACCGGCCTGGAAATCGTGCGACCGAACCAGATGCCGATCGCAGCGGCACCGGCGCAGACCAGCAGGGTGACCAGCAGCACACGCAGGGCCAGATCATTGATCGGCTGGTAGACTTCAGCCTTGGTGATCGTGCCCAGAACCGCAAACTTTGCGCCCATCAGCTCAACCGGCTTGTACGCGATGTAGGCGGCTTCGCCGTTTGCATCCGTGCCGAGGTCAAGCCCCTCCTCGCCGGCCAGCGCGGCAGTCGCCTCTGGCCCTTCGACCTTGCGCTTCAGGATTGTCTGTTCTTCCTCAAGCGGCGAATTGTTGCGCATCAGCCCGTCAGAACCGAGGAGCATCATCTCGCCAGTCTCGCCGTTGGCCGGCATCTTGGCCATGGCTGCATCCACCTTGGCAATCGAGAGCTGGACCGCGATCACACCGCGCAATGTGCCATCGGCATTCATGATCGGAGTGGCAATGAAGGCCGCAGGAACGCCATTGGACGGGGCATAGGGCGCGAAGTCCACCAATTGTGGGCCGGCACCTGGATTGGCGATGACCTTTCGCACCGCATCACCCAGGCCTGAGGCCTTCCACTGGCCGTTGGCGAGGTCCGTGGCAAAGTCGGCTTCCTTGAACACCGTATAGACGTTCTGCCCGGCAGCATCGAAGAGGAAGATGTCGTAGTAGTCGTTGGTGCGCAGCAGATTGCGGAACCACGGATGCAAGCTGGCATGCACACCATCATAGGCCGTGCCATTGCCTGCTGCGTCCCACTTTTCCTTTTGGCCTGCCGGGTTGGGATTGGTGTTGATATAGGTGGCCTGCAATTGCTCGCCTGCGCCTTCGCCCAATGCCGCATAGGCCCCGGCAAACCGATCCAGCGCACCAACCACATTGGCGCTGCCTGCCAGTTCGGTGATCTGCGCTTTCACGCCGTCGAGATAGCCCGTCATCGCTTGCGCCTTGGCCTGCACCGCACCTTGCAGCAGAACCTGGCTGTGGGTCTTGATGTTGGCCGAGGCGCTGAAGTAGGCGGCACCCCCGCTGGCGATCGCAGCCATAGCGCACAAACCGGCCACCATGACCGGCAGCTTCTTCGAAATCTGGACGTTGTCGAGTTGCATAGCCTGAACTTCCTCATGCGCTCATCGGGCGATCCGCGTTGCGCGTCACACCTGCGTGAACATTGTGAACGGAAATCGATTGCCGGAACCTTACCTGTCATGTGAAAACTTCGCGGGATCAGGCCTCGGGAAGCATGTCGCATGTCCGTGGCCCCGAAAATCGCAGGACCTGCCCCGGATCCCCTGCCTTGAGGGTCATCATACGGGGCATCATTGTACCGGTATCGAGACTGGAAGAGCCCGGCGAGCGGCGGCCCTCACCCCGTCGTGCTGGCAGTTTCAGCCCTGCTGGTATCGGTGCGGGGTTTGCACCGCGCGGTCAAACCGGCGATCCGCGCTTGCCCTGGTGCCGATGTTGCCTTGCTGACGCCTGCTGTCGTCACGGTCAGCGCGCCGGAAGCCGAAAGCCGTGCGAGAAGCGCGGCAGCTTCGGCAGGACGGGTCCGGGCTGACAGCTCATAGACCCGCGCCTCAGGCAACCAGCGCATTGCGGCGGCAGCAGCAGTGCCTCCAGATGCAAACCGAACCCGCCCGGCATCGCCTTCGGCTGGTGCTGGCAGCCCCGAAACCGCGATCGCCGAATATCCCTCTGCCGAACAGGTGACGGAGACGAGGATACCGCCGGGAACAATTGGCGAGGCGATGCGATCCGGCCCGGTTGCCCGCCATGGGGCGGTCGCGACGGCGTCGGTCGGCGCGGCGGCGGCTGGCTGCACACCCCCCTGAGGCGTTGTCGCAGCAACAGGTTGGACTGGAGCCGGGATCAAAGAAGGCGCCCAAGTGATCCTGTCTGTTGCCAGGTCCAGCCTTGCGTTCAAGACCACCTGGCTTCCATCGGCGCGCATCACAACAGGCTGCAGAGCAGTTGCAGCGCCCTCTGCGGCAAGCGTGGCAGGATTTTGAGCGCCCGGCTGGCAGAACGGGCCGAAGGTCACAGCGCCACGGGCGGCTTGCAGATTGGTCCCCGGCCCGGCCAGCGGGCGGTCTAAGGTCTGCAATTTCAGGTCCACGACATCCACCACCAGCAGCCGGTCATGACATGGCGCTGCCTGGGGTCCCTGTCGAACAACCATGAGATGATCGGCAAACAAACCGCCTTCGGGCAAGGCAGCATCAAGCTTGAGGGTCACCGGGGGCTCACCTGGCCCGGCGACAGTGGCGGGGTAGATCGCACTTCCATCCAGGAACAAGGCCTGATTGCCATTCACGCCAGTGCGGATTTCTGCCACGCCGCGCCGGGTCAGCACTTGGCCCGGCTGCAGTTCCGGCTTCAGCCCCCCGAGCGACACGAGATCGACGAAAATCTGGCCCGGCGTGCGGACCCGCCCATCAGCCCGCGCCTGCGTCAGCAAAAGGCTGCCGGGTGCGGCACCAGCCTCGAACACCAGTTGCAAGGCACGCGGATGGTCTTTGGATGCCTTGGAGGCCGGCGGCTCGATCCCCGTTGCAGACGGACGCTCTTCGAAGCCAAAACTGACAGTCAGGGATGTTTCCGTCCGTTCCAGATCGCGGCGGGCCATCAGCCCCAATTGTGCGGCACGCACCTCGATGTCCTGAAGATAGCCGTTCAGATCGGTATCGGTTGCAACAGGTGCCGCCCCGTCACCAGGCGCCGCCCACAGGGTGAGCGCTCCGAGCGAAACCAGCAAAGCGTTGTCACGCACGATCGAGGCCTGGGATTCTTCCTGCGCCTTGAAGTCCGGCATGGCCGTGACCGCGGCAGGTACGATGATCCCCGCACACACCGCGCCGATCATCGAGGCCAGTACCGCAACAGACACCAGAGTACCAAGCCCATAGGTCGGGCCCAGAACCGGCTGGGCCGTCAGGGTGACTGGTTCGTTATCGATGGTGTCCATGGCGGGTGCCTGCTGGCTCAGGTTGAAAGCATGATCGCTTTGATCCGCATCAACCAATCCCATTCCATGGTTAATCAGGGGTTTATCGGTGCGAGCCGGGCGCCTTCAGTCCAGCTTGAAGGTAATCGCGCCGCGGGTGAACCCGCACGGGGTCTGCTCAGGTGACGGCGGCTGATAGCGGGGGGCTGCGAAAGCGCTGACCGCTGCTGCATTCAAGATCGGCTCTTGAAATGTGCCAATCACCGAGACGTTGGACGCATTGCCATCGGCAGCGACCTCGACCGCAACCGCACCCTCCCCATTAAAGCCACAACAGAAGCCGCCGAGCACCAGATCTTCATGCAAACCTCTGCCACGCCGCAGCCCCGAGGCTGATCTGCGTAAAGTGTAATGAAACATCAGACAACCGGAAGTATCAGCCGCGCAGCACTGCCCCATGTTTGGCCGCAGCCTTCACGATCCGCGCGGTCAAAGCTTCGATGGCCTCGTCAGTCAGTGTTTCGCCGCCCGGCTGGATGGTGACTTCCAGCCCCAGCGAAACCTGGCCGTCAGGCACACCCTGTCCGTCATAACGGTCAAACAGGCGCACTCCTGAGACCAGAGCCTTGTCAGCATTGGCCACGGTGCGCACCAGATCGCCTGCCGGTTCACTGGCTGCGACCAGGAAGGCAAAGTCGCGGGTGAACGGCATCTGGCTGGACGCCTTCAAGCTGCCCTTGTTCTTGCCCGCTTTCGCCTTTGGCTGTGGCAGAGCATCGAGAAACAGCTCGAACCCGATCAGACCGGCATCGACATCCATCGCCTTGAGCACGCGCGGATGCAGTTCGCCAAACTCGGCCAGCACCAGTTTTGGCCCCATCCTGATCTGGCCGGAGCGTCCCGGATGCCACCAATCGCGTGCACCCTGCACCACCTGGACCGATGTCGGCGCAATCCCCAGTGCGGCCAGAACCGAGAGCACCTGATCGCGCACGCTGTGGACATCCGGCGCTTGTGTGCCGGACCAGTGGCGGAGAGCGCCGCGTGTGACGCCTGCCAGTACAGTCTGCTGGCCGCCCGGCGTATCGTCCTGATAGACGGGCCCGGCTTCGAACAGGCTGACGGCGCCAAAACCCCGGTCTGCATTGCGTTGGGCAGCAAGGATCAGGTGGATCAGGGCGCTAGGCCGCATGCAGTCCAGCTCTGCGGCAATCGGATTGGCCAAAACCAGCGGACCACCGCCTTGTGGTGCACCAAACAGTTCACACGTGGCGCGCGCGGCAAAACTCCAGGTCACCGCCTCATGCCAGCCTTGAGCGGCAAGTGTGCGCCGCGCGGTGCGCACCCGATTCTGGGCTGGGGTAGACACCGGGCCAGAGTGGGCAGACGGCGGCAGCGTCTCCATCGGAAGGCGGCCGAACCCGGCAATCCGGGCAATATCTTCAACCAGATCGGCAGGCCCGTCCACATCATGGCGCCAGCTCGGCACGCCGACCGCATAGCGCCCTTCGCCGGTCTTTTGCGGGGCAAAGCCCAGCGTGGTCAGGATGCGGACTGTCTCATCTTCGCTGACGTCCATGCCGGTCAGGCGCCTGGTCTCGCTCAAGGCGAAGTTCACCGGACCACGGCCTTGGGGCACGCTGCCCGCAACAACCCTCTGCGAAGCCTCCCCGCCGCAAAGCTCAAGGATCAGCGCGGTCGCCAGATCCAGCCCCGGCACCATGAAGGCCGGGTCCACCCCACGCTCGAACCGGTAGCGCGCATCCGAATTGATCCCGGTGGCCCGGCCCGTCTGGAACATGTTGAGCGGGGTCCACAGCGCACTTTCCACCAGCACGTCGGTGGTCGTCTCGTCGCAGCCGGTGGACGCGCCGCCCATGATGCCTGCAATCGAGACCACACCTGTGTCATCGGCGATCACGCAATCGGCGGGGCGCAGCGCATAATCCTTGCCATCCAGCGCCGTCAGACGCTCGCCCTCTTGGCCCATGCGCACCACCAGATTGCCGGTGACCTTGGTCGCATCAAACACATGCAAGGGCCGCGCCCGGTCATAGGACAACAGATTGGTGATATCGACCAGCGCATTGATCGGGCGCAGGCCGATGGCACGCAGCCTTTTGGCGAGCCAGTCCGGGCTGGGGCCGTTCTTGACCCCCCGGATCAGCCGCAGACCAAACGCCGGGCAGGC
>JALOSP010000124.1 GCA_025458365.1 Hyphomonadaceae bacterium | reverse complement strand
CACCGTTGCGAACACCACGGTGAAGGTGATGGTGATCACCAGCACTGTCAGCACCGGTTCGAGGTCGTATTCGGCGGCTTCGCGGGCCGCCGTCAGCCGGGCCAGCGACGGATCGATCGAAGCAAGAAGTGCAGCGGTGAAGATGATCGTGGCCAGCGGCATCAGGGCAAAACCCAGCGCGGTCCGCAGCCAGCCCTCGAAGAAGCCCTTGGTGCTTTCAAAAAGCAACATGCCGACAAACAGTGGCCCGATGGCCAGCAGCAGGCCCAGCATCAGCTTGGCCAGAATGATCAGTCCCATGGTCGAGATCAGCATGGTGACAGCCGACAGCCAAAGGGCCGTGGCGCCAAACGCCGGTCCGCCCTGCAGGGCCGAGCGCATCTGGATGATTGGATTGATCCCTTCCAGTGTCCTTGGATCCGTGCCGGGGGCCGCCTGCAGGACAAGCCCTGCAGCGCGCGCGTTGTCGGCTGAGGTCTGACCGTCTGCGGTGGTGGCAAGGCTTTCGGCCGCCCCTGTCAGGGCGTCGAATGTGGATTGCAGCCTGGCAAACAGGTCCACCGGGCCAACCGCGGTTCCGCTGGGCAGATTGACCAGCAACTGGTCGGCGACCTGGGCAGGCCCGTCAAACAGCGCGGCAAACACCAGGCCCTGATAGGTGGTCCAGCTCGTTGTGAGCAGCACCACCGCGCCGATCTTCAGCCCGATCACAGGCAGATCACCAACCCGCAAGTCTGTCCGCCCGGTCAGCAGCCGGAACCCGAGGAAGGCGACATAAAGCGTCAGCAGCACGGTGATCACCGCCGTTAACGGCGATGTCGGGCCGAACAATGCAGCATAGCCCCCCTGCACCCCTTCGCGGATGTTGCAATCGACGGTTTCGAGCAGGCCCTTGACGAGGCCCAGATCGTCCCGCGGTGCCGCACACTGGCCGATCATGGTGCGCCCCCCACCAGCAGCGGCAGCCAGACCGCAGGATCATCGCCGTGGCGGGCACGCAGCGCATCCAGCTTGCGCACACTGGACTCCCGGCCCGACAGCACCACCAGCGCCGTTGTCATGCCATCGAGGTTCAGGCGGGCCACCACGCTGTCATTGCCATGCTTGATCAGGAAGCAACGCGAACTGTCGGGCAGGGCGCGCACCAGGTCGAGCTCATGATCCGACAGGCCGAACCCGGTCTTGTATTCGTCCGCCTGAGCTTTGGGGTTGGGCATGAAAATCTGGGTGGCGGCCTGCTCGATGATCGCCGAGGCGATCTGGCTGTCGAGCGCGTCCGAGGCGCTCTGGGTGGCAAAGCCGACGATGCCATTGCGCTTTCGGATCGTCTTTTCCCAGTCGCGGATGCGGGCCACGAACACCGCATCATCCAGCGCCTTCCAGCCCTCATCCACCACCACCATGGCCGGATTGCCATCCAGCCGCTGTTCCACGCAATGGAACAGATACATCATCACCGGGGTGCGCAAACCGGGCGCGTCCAGAATTGACGTCATATCGACCCCGACCACCGGCTGGTTCAGGTTCAGCCGGTCGGTGTCATTGTCGAACAGCCAGGCATGCGGGCCGTTGTTGATCCAAGGCTCCAGCCTTGAAGCAAGGTCGCCCGGTGTCGGGCGGCGGATCCCTGCAAACAGTTCGGCCACATGACGCAGGCGGCGCAGCTCCGGCTCCTGATCGAAATTGGCCTCGACCGCATCGGCGATCATGGCGGTTTCTTCGGCACTCAAGGGCTGGCCATCGATCTGGACCAGCCGGGCCAGCCAGTCGGCGACAAACGCGCGGTTGGCCGGGGTATCGGGCAGGGCCAGCGGGTTCATGCCGGTGGGCTCGCCAAACCGCAGCGCTTCATAGGTGCCGCCAATGGCCCGGATGAAAATCTCCGAGCCACGATCCTTGTCGAACAGCACCAGCCTTGGCTTGAACTTCAGCGCCTGGGCCAGCAGGAAGTTGAGCACCACGGTCTTGCCCGAGCCGGACGGGCCGATGATGGTGAAATTGCCGAGATCGGCCTTGTGGAAGTTGAAGGCATAGGGCGTGGCCGATGTGGTCTCCAGCACGGTGACCGCGTCGCCCCAATGATTGCCGGAGGCCTGACCCAGCGGAAAATTGTGGAAACTGGCCATGCTGGCAAAATTGCCGGTGGAGACCAGCGCGCGGCGGGCGATGTCCTTGAAGTTGCCGGGAAACTGGGCCCAGAACGCGGGTTCCAGGTTCACATCCTCACGCACCGCGATCAGGCCTTCTTCAGTGAAAGTGGCCTGAATGTCGGCACAGGCCTCATCCAGCCCGGCCAGCGTGTCAGCCTTCACCATCACTGTCAGATGATGCTCGCCGAATGCCGAACGGCCCGCCGACACATCGTCCTTGGCGTCGCTCAGATCGCGCCGCAAGCTGATCGCGTCGTCGTCGGCGGCCCGCATCCGGCGCAAGGCCAGATTCATCCGGTCCAGCGCCACCTGCCTGTCCACAAAGGCAAAGCTTTCGGTGACGGTCATCGGCAGCGGCAGACGCATCAGATTGTCGAGCAGGCCGGGCGCGGTGTGCGGCGGATAATCCTTGATCGACAGCATGGCGGCAAATTGCCGGGGCAGGCCCGCCGCCTTGTGCAATTCCAGCGCCTCCAGCCCGAAGCTGATCCGGCGATAGGGCAGGTGCTGGCCGAGGTCGGCCTGCGGCAGCAGCACGGGGCGCAATTCGTCATTCAGCAGCAGCGACAGGAATTCCAGCGGCTCCGAACACGGCCCCTTTGGCGTGTCATAAGCCGACAGGACGCGCGCCCCGTATGCGCCGAGCGAGGCCAGGATCGTGTCGCGGGCGGTGTTGAGTTCGCGCAAGTCACGCGCCCGCTGGGCTGCATCATTCTCGGGGTTGGAGCGCCGGAACAGGTCGAGTGCAGAATCCAGGAGCCCGGAACGCCCCTGCAGCGGGCGGCGCACCAGCGTCAGGAACAATTGGTTGGCATAGAGCGCCCGGCCCTCGATCCGGTCGCGCCATTGCCGGTCAAGATCGATGGCAAAGCCCTTGGGCAGGTCGGCCTGCGGCATCTGCGGTGTCACCGGCATGCGCACGATATGGTGCACCAGCGCAAACCGTGGATGGGCGATGGCCCGCAACATGGTCTCGCGGATCGCCTTGCGATAGTTCAGGTCTTCGGTGTCGGCGGTCTCGAACGGGAAGCCCTCGATCCGGATGACCTGCATCAGCATGCCGTCACGGGTCTCGATGGTCAGGTCATCCACATGGCGCCCATAAGGCAGCCGGGCGCCGACCGATGCCTCGCGACCGGCAATATCGGCCAGCGTGCGACGCGGGCCATGCACAGGCGCCTGGCGGGGCGCGCTGGCTTTGGCGGACCTGTCGCGAAACACCACTGCGTCCTCCCTCAAGGCCGGTAGGAGTTGCAGCGCCAGATGGCGAAATTTGCCACGCGCGGGCAGCGCGAAGCCCGGGTGATCCACAGATCAAGGAAGCGCGGCTCGTCACGCGCGGCGATCACGCCCACCACATGCATCACCAGTGCGGCAACAATCGCCCAGAACGACTTGGTGATCAGGAAAATCTCTGCTGTCACAACGGCATTGAGGATGAACCACGTATAGGTCACGCCCGCAAACATCTGCGGGCGGGTCAGGGCGGAAAACACCGGGTCACGCTGGAGTTGGGCCATCGGGTGTCTCTAGCAGGGGCGTTGCGCAGCCCCAAGCGGTTCACTGTTCATTAACCATCGGGCCTGCCCCTGCCGCCTGCCTGTCCGGCGGTGCACAAGGACCGTCAGAAACCTTGAGCAGCGGTGCGGATGCCCGCCACGATGGCCGCAGCGCCAAACAGGATGAAGCAACCGAGAATCACCATGCCGCCCCGGCGCCAGTCCATCCGTCCGGTCAGCATCATGAAGCCAACCCCGGCCACAGCGATCACGGCCACCGATGTGGCCACCGCACCCAACAAAGTGCCCTGAACCCAATTGACTGCACCCAGGATGGCATTCGATCCAGCCGGGTCCAGTGTCGCTTGTGCGAACGCCGGGGCTGCGCACAGGCTGAACGCGAGCACGACGAGCATGCCCATTCTCAAGCGGGGAGGGCTCAAGCGGGAAGGGTTCGTCTGCATCGAGTGTCTCCTGTCACAGGTCACGCTGTGATCTGCAGTGTGAATGACGCAACAGGCGCAGCTTTTCAACGGGGTGGGCACCCGGCTTCTGCAACAGCCAGTCGCGGCGCGCGGCCCTAACGCCCCACCATGACAGCCGCGTGACAGCAGGTCTGGCCGATGCCCCTGCGGGAGCCTGTCCAGGGCGGTCACAGCGCGAGGGAGGATTGCTGAAAGATCGGGCTTGGCTACAGTGCCCGCAAAACGGGGAGACGCGCGTGAGCCACATCGCATTCATCGGCCTGGGCAATATGGGGGCAGGCATGGCCGCCCGTCAGGTCGGCGCAGGCCACAGGGTCCTGGCTTTCGACCTGAACCCGGTTGCGCTGGCTGCGGCGGTCAATGCCGGGTGTCTTGCCGCGGAGAGCGCTGCCCATGCCGTGACCGGGGCTGATGTGATCATCACCATGTTGCCTGCCGGTGCCCACGTGCATGAGGTTTACGCCCATGCAGTCGTTCCCTTCGCGACGCAGGGCGCGTTGGCGATTGACTGTTCCACCATCGACCCTGCAGATGCCCGTTCGGTGGCCACCATGGCTGGTGACGCAGGCCTGCGCGCGGCCGATGCGCCGGTGTCGGGTGGCACGGCGGCTGCCAGCGCCGGAACGCTGGCCTTCATGGTGGGCTGTGATGACGGAGACTTCGGTGCCGTGGAACAGGCCCTCAGCCCCATGGCGCGGGCCATCGTTCACACTGGAGCGTCCGGGTCCGGTCAGGCGGCCAAAATCTGCAACAACATGCTGCTGGCAATCTCGATGATCGGGGTCAGCGAGGCGTTCGTGCTGGCCGACCATCTGGGGCTCGACCGGCAGAAGTTCTTTGATGTGGCCAGCCAGTCGTCGGGCCAGTGCTGGTCGCTGACGTCCTATTGCCCGGTGCCGGGCCCTGTGCCCGACAGCCCGGCCAATCGCGACTATGCGCCCGGGTTCGCCGGTGCGATGATGCTGAAGGATCTCAAACTGGCGGCCAGTGCTGGCGCCGGTGTGGTGGCGAACCCGCTGGGGCAAGAGGCCTTGCGGCTGTATCAGGCATTTGTCGATGGTGGCGGTGCAGACACCGATTTCTCCGGGATTGTGAGCTTGCTGTCGGCGGCCTCGGGGCGTGCCAAAGCCGGGTGAGGCGCTGTATCACACAGGCACAGACGTCTTCTTGACGCCGAACACGGCCTGCCAGTTCTCGATCTCGCTGAACACGATCTCGTCGGTTTCATGCGCCAG
>JALOSP010000123.1 GCA_025458365.1 Hyphomonadaceae bacterium | reverse complement strand
AGACCTTCTTCGCGCGGGTCCGCACGGGCGAGGCACTGTCACGGATCACGGTCGATGCCACCCTGATCGAAACGCTGGTCACGTCGTCAGGCTCGATGGCGCTGCGCAACGGGATCACGATCATTGGCGGACTGGCCATGATGGTGGCCGTCAGCCCGAAGCTGACCGGACTTGTACTCTTGATCATCCCGGCGGTTCTGGCACCGATCCTGCTGATCGGGCGGCGTGTGCGCACCTTGTCGGCAACCGCGCAGGACCGGCTGGCAGACGCCGCAGCCGAGGCATCCGAAACGCTGGATGCCATCGAGACCGTCCAGGCTTTCGGGCGTGAACAGGTCGCTGCCAGCCGTTTCCAGGCGGCTCTGGAAACCAGCTTTGCCGCCGCGCTCAGCCGGATTCAGGTCCGCGCCATCCTGACTGCACTGGCCATCACCATCGTGTTTGGCGGGATCACGCTGGTTCTGTGGGAAGGCGCCCGCAGCGTGATGGCGGGCTCAATGACAGCCGGTGCGCTGACGCAATTCGTCATCCTCGCCATGGTGATCGGCGGCGGGGCAGGCAGTCTGGCCGAAGTCTGGGGCGATGTGCAAAAGGCCGCCGGAGCGACCGGCCGGATGATGGCCATCCTGGATGAAGTCCCGGAGATCAAGGCACCGGCCAGTCCGGCCGTATTTCCTGCTGGCAAGGCCAAAGGCCGGATGGCGTTCGACCGGATCGCCTTCCGCTACCCGGCGCCTCCTGATGCCCCGGCTGACAGGCGCCCTGTCCCTGTTGCCATCGAAGACATCCGCCTCACCATCGAGCCGGGTGAGACTGTCGCCGTTGTCGGTCCGTCTGGTGCGGGCAAGTCTACCCTGTTCCGGCTGGCCCTGCGGCAGTTTGACCCGCTGGTTGGCGCGGTGCGGCTCGACGGGATCGATGCGCGGGACATGGATCCGGACGTATGGCGCGCCCAGTTCGCCTATGTCTCACAAAACCCCGCACTGTTCAGCGGCAGTGCCGCTGACAATATCGCATTCGGTGCCCCGGATGCCACGCCTCAGGCGATCCGGCAGGCTGCAGAACAGGCCGAAGCGGCAGGCTTCATCGAGACCCGGCTGGGCGGATATGACCGCTTGATCGGGGATCGGGGCCGGGCTCTGTCGGGCGGCGAACGCCAGCGGCTGGCAATCGCGCGCGCGCTGGTCCGCAATGCACCGGTGCTGCTGCTTGACGAGGCAACCAGCGCGCTGGATGCCGAGAACGAGCAATTGGTGCAGAAGGCGTTCGAGACGGCGATGCGCGACCGAACCACACTGGTGATTGCCCACCGGCTGGCCACCGTGCGACGGGCAGACCGGATCGTGGTGATGGATGGTGGACGCATTGTCGAAAGCGGCACCCATGACAGCCTTGTGGCTGCAGGCGGCATCTATGCGCGGCTGGCGGCATTGCAGTTCACCGCTGGCTGAGGCAAGGCGGCCCGATACCCGTTGCAAGCCGGAAATCCGATGTCCACCAGTCCCCGCCCTGTCCTGCTGCGCCCATCGACCTGGCTGATTGTGGCCCTGATCGTGGTGGCGCTGTTGAGCTATACCTTTTTCCGCGCCTGGGTCCGGGCTGGTGAAATGACCCGCCTGACCTGGCGGTTTGATGGCACCTGCACCTTGGTGCCCGGCATTGCCGGTGCCGAGGACATGGCTCTGGACCGTGAACGACGGGTGCTGTGGGTCAGTTCGGATGATCGCAGGCCCGGCAAGGAGGGCGTTCCTGGCGCGATCCACGCCATCGCTTTCGATGCCCCGACCCTGGCTGCCAATCCTGTCACTCCGGTCGGACGCACGATGGATGAAAGTGTTTCGCCGCACGGGTTGAGCCTGCTGGTCGCCGCCGATGGCAGCCGCGTGCTGGGCGTCGTCAACCACCCCAAGGGCCATCTGGATCATGCCGGAACCACGGTGGACATCTACGACATCGGCGAGGACAACAGCCTGACCCTGCGTCGCAGTGTGAAGGTGCCCGGCCTGAGCCGGATCAATGACATCGCGATGAGCGGGCCGGACAGCTTCTATGCCACCAGCGAGAGTGATGCGGCCCAAGGCTCGCTCGCCGAACTGGCCGGTTTCATCCTCGACAACGACCGGACGGGCGCGATCTGGCATGTGGCGGGTGATCAAGCCACGAAGGTTGCCGGCGGGCTGGCTTTCGCCAATTCTGTGGCCCTGTCGCCAGATGGAAAGCGGCTCTATGCGACCGGCACCATTGACCGGACCCTGCACATCTATGACCGGAACCCTGCCACTGACAGGCTGACCAAGCTGGACGCGGCTTTCCTCGGCACTGGCCTCGACAATCTGGACGTGGAGCCGGACGGGCGAATCTGGTTGGCCGCCCATCCCAGGCTCATGACCTTCTTCGGCCATGCCCAAACACCAGAGGCCCGCTTTGCCCCGTCACAAATCCTGATCGTCGAACCGGCAGCCGATGGCGCAGGTGGCAAGATCGATCAGGTGCTGTTGCAGGACGGCAGTGCCGCCTTCTCGGGCGCCAGCGTTGCGGTCCGCGATGGTTCACGCATGGTCCTGGGCAGTGTCTTCTCGCCCGGCCTGCAAGCCTGCACCCTGCCGCAGGTTTGGAAGCATAGCGAGGCCCACCCGGCCCTGCCCTTGATTGACCCTGCCCGCGATGACGCCATCAAGGCGGCCCGCAAGGCGGAGGAAGAGGCGGCCCGGAAAGAGGCAACCGGCCAGTGAGTGCGGCTGACCCGCTTGACCTGTCCACCAAGTCGCTGGCCCCGGTGGAAGCCATCACGCACGGCACCGACCGCTGGGTTGACCGGCTGACCGGTGGCTGGCGGCCTTATCTGATCAGCGCACTCGTGCTGCTGGCTTGTGCCCTGCCCGGCCTGATCATGCTGCAACCACTGGACCGCGATGAAGCCCGCTTCGTGCAGGCCACGGCCCAGATGTTCGAATCCGGCGACTTCATCCGGATCAGTTTCCAGGACGAGCCGCGCAACAAGAAGCCGGTGGGCATTCACTGGCTGCAGGCCATCCCCGTGGCGCTGGCTGGCGGGCCGGATGATCGGATCGTGCAGCTCAACCGGCTGGTCTCGTTGCTGGGCGCACTGCTGGCCGTCTGGGCCACGGTCTGGACCGGCAAGCGGCTGGGCGGGCCGCGACTGGGATTGCTCGCTGGAGGCACGCTGGCAGCCAGCCTGATCCTGTCCACCGAGGCTGGCATCGCCAAGACTGACGCCATGCTGGCGGCCACGATTGCGCTGGCCTTCATGGGGCTTGCCGCCTTGCGCGGGGGTGAGCCGAAACGTTGGGGGGCAGCGCTGTTTTGGAGCGCGCTCGCCTGTGGCATCATGATCAAGGGGCCGGTGGCAGCCATCGTGATCCTGCCGTCGATCCTGCTGCTATCCCTCTGGGAGCGGACAGTCAGCTGGATGAAACCGCTGGCCGACTGGCGCTGGATCGGCCTGTTCATGCTGATTGCCGTGCCCTGGCATGTGGCGATCTGGGTGGCCACCGACGGGGCCTTCTTCCGTGACGCAATCGGTGAGGATCTGGCCCCGAAACTTGCCGGCACCAGCGAGAATGACCCGGTGATGCCGGGCGCCTATCTGCTGGCCTCGCCCTTGCTGATCTGGCCCGGATCGGTACTGCTGGCGGCGGCATTCTGGGCGGCGTGGCGGTTCCGGGCCGAGCCACAGGTACGCTTCCTGGTCGCCTGGCTGGTGCCCGGCTGGCTCGTGTTCGAACTGGCCCCGGCCAAGCTGATCCATTACACGCTGCCGGTGCATGCACCCCTGATCATGCTGGGCGTGATCGGCATTCTGGCCGGTGGCTGGCAGCGCGGCTGGGTGCGCTGGATCGGGATTGTGGCGTTCGTGCTGGGCGGTCTTGTGCTGGCCGCAGCCCCTTCCCTGCTGGCCGACGAGGTCAATGCAGCCGACCGGGTCACGCCCGCGATTTTCGGCATGGTGATGGGCATTGCCCTGCTGATGGCCGCCACGATCAGCGCGATGCGCAAGGCCCCGGCCACGGTGGCGGTTGCTGCTGCCGCCGTGATCACCAGCATCTGCGTGAAGGCGCTCTATCTGCCATCCGTGCCGCAATTGGACATCAGCCGACAGGTCTCGCGCGCACTGATGGCCGAAGGGCTGCACCCACGCCTGACACCGCCCGCCGAAGGGCGGACAGAGCGTCCGCCGCTGATCGGCGCGGGCTATCAGGAGCCGAGCCTGATCTGGGCGACCCGGACTGACAGCGCGCTGATGAGTGTGCCAGTCGCAGCGGCAGCCGCAATGGCAGGCTCACCGGTCGCAGTGACGGCTGACCAGAAGGATGCGCTCGTAACCGCACTCGCACCCCGCATGCTGTCAGTCCGCTGGACCGGCAGGACAGTGAACGGGGTCAACTACTCCAAGGGCGATCCGGTCGAGATTGTCATTGGCGTCGTGGAAGCAACTGCTGTCAGCTCGCCGCCGCCACAGCTTCCAGAAACCCGGTGAGATCGTCGGTCATGTGATGCACATGGTCTTCAGTTTCCGCTGTCGGCCCTGCCGGGCGGGCGCCCTCAGGCTCATGGCTCCAGTCTTTCCATGACCAGACCAGCACGGTGGAGAAGCCCATGGCATGGGCCGTTACCAGATTGCGCGACAGGTCTTCCACCATGACTGCATCATTGGGATCAAAGCTGTGCGCATCGACCAGCGCGTCAAATGCTTCGCGGCGCGGCTTGGGAATGTAACCGGTCTCCTCGATGCCGAAGAGTTCGGAGAACACGCCTTCGTCCAGCCCCAGTGCCTTCAACGTACGTTCGGCATGCCCGACGCTGCCGTTGGTGAAAACGATCTTGCGTCCGGGCAGGGACTGCAGTGCCGCCTTCATGCGCGGCGCGGGCACAACCGGTGTGTAGTCCAGATCATGCACGTAATCGAGAAAAGCGCTGGCAGGCATGCCATGTTCCTTCATCATGCCCGACAGTGTGGTGCCATAGGTGTGGTAATAGTGCTTCTGCTGCGCGCGAGCCTCGTCCGGCCCCAGCCCCAGATAATTGCCGACGAACTCGGTCATGCGTGCGTCGATCTGGGCAAACAGGTCGCACTCGGCGGGGTAAAGCGTATTATCGAGATCGAACACCCAGGTGTGGGCGTCTCGCAGCCGGTAGAGCGGGCGGGTTGTCATGCAGGGTCCGCCTTGATCAGTGTGCCCGAGCCTTGCTCGGTCAGCAATTCCATCAGGATGGCGTGCGGGTTGCGGCCATCGAGGATGACAACACCACCAACGCCCGCCTCCACAGCCGCAATCGCGGTTTCCAGCTTCGGGATCATGCCGCCTGATGCCGTGCCATCGGCAATCAGGGCGCGCGCCTGGCTGACGGTCAGTTCTTGGATCATCTCCCGGCCCCGGCTGGCATCCAGCACGCCTGACACATCGGTCAGCAGCAGGAACCGCCGCGCCTTCAGTTCACCCGCCAGCGCACCGGCGGCGGTGTCGGCATTGATATTGTAGGTGGCACCATCAAGGCCCACGCCGACCGGGGCCACCACTGGCACGTAGTCATTGTCCTCGCTCTCGATCAGCGTGGAAACCAGCTTGGCATCGACCTGCCGTGGATCGCCGACGAAGCCAAGGTCCACGGCCTGTTCGATCTGGCTGTCGGGGTCCTTGGCGGTGCGCGTCACCTTTTCCACCGTAAACAGCCTGGCATCCTTGCCCGACAGGCCCACGCCGCGCACGTCCGCCTCGGTCCCGGCTTGCGTGATCAGATGGGCGAGCTGCTTGTTGACCGAACCGGACAGCACCATTTCGGCGACTTCCATGGTCGCGCTGTCGGTCACCCGCAGGCCGTCAATGAAGGCGCTCTGCACACCGGCCCTTTTCAGCATGGCCGAAATCTGTGGCCCGCCGCCATGCACCACCACCGGGCGCATGCCCACCAGCCGCAACAACACCACATCGGCAGCAAACCGGCGTGCGGTCTCCTCATCGCCCATCGCGTGGCCGCCGTATTTGATCACGATGGTTTCGCGATCATAGCGCTGGATGAACGGCAGGGCCTTGGCCAGCATCTGGGCAGTTTCGAGGGCGGTTGCTGTCATGGCGTGCGCTTTGGCGGCTTGCGCGGGGCCGGTCAAGGGATACCCACGCTCCGGCATGGCTGACGGGCGCACGGAAATCTGCTATAAGCGCGCCATGAACGCTCCCTTCCTCACCCGTGGCGGCGAAGGCCAGGACCGGCGCGGCTTTGCCGTGGCCGATGTCATGCGCATGATCGAAATGGGGATCGTGGGCGAAGACGAAGCTATCGAGCTGATTGACGGGGAGATTCTTCCTTTGGCACCTGAAACCAGCCGACATGTCCTGATCAAAAACAGGCTGGCGCGAGTGCTTGGTCGGACACTGCCGCTGGACTTGTTTGTGGCAACAGATTCCACCCTCTACCTCAGCGAACGCACCTTCGTGGAGCCTGACATCTATGTCGTGGCGGACCATGCCGATGTGGTCAACACACCTGCATCGCAGGTGCTGCTTCTGATCGAGATCGCTCGCAGCTCTTCGGATCGTGACCACACTGCCAAGGCCGCGCTCTATGCCCGCCATGGCGTGCAGGACTATTGGGTGATCGACGCTGTCACGCTGACAACCAGCGTGTTCCGCGATCCGGTCGACGGGGCCTATGGCAACGTGCAGGAGATCCCTGCTGATCAGCCTGTCACCGCCCTTCTGATCAATGGCCTGACCGTCACCATGCAATCGCTGGAAACCGGACAAGCCTGACCGGCGTGCTTGCGGGCGCTGCGGGCTTCCTCCAAGGACGCGGCAATGACCCAAAGTGCCGCAAACCCGTCACCCGCCGCCCAATTCTATGCCTTCCCGCGCGTGATTGACCTGTCGCTGGACCGGATGCGGGCGGCACTCTCCGCCCTGGGCAATCCGCAGGACCGGATCGCGCCGGTGATCCATGTGGCAGGCACCAATGGCAAGGGCTCCACGCTGGCCTTTCTACGCGCCATGATCGAGGCGAACGGGCAGCAAGCCCATGTCTACACCTCGCCCCATCTGGTGCGGATCGAGGAGCGCTGGCGGGTAGCGGGCAGCCTGATCGAGACCGAAGCGCTCGCCAGGCTGGCCGATGAGATCACAGCGCTTTCAGCCACCATCCCGGTGACGATCTTCGAGGCCGAAACCATTGCCGCCTTCCTCGCCTTTGCCCGCACAGCTGCGGCTGTGACACTGCTGGAAGTCGGGCTGGGCGGCAGGCTGGATGCGACCAATGTGGTCAATGCTCCGGCCCTGACCGCGATCACACCGGTGGATTTCGACCATCAGGACTATCTGGGCGATACGATCGACAAGATTGCTTCGGAAAAGGCCGGGATCATCAAGCCCGGTGTGCCGGTCATAGTCGGCCCGCAACGGCCCGAGGCGCTGGCAGTGATTGAAGCCCGCGCTGAAGAACTTGGCGCGCCCCTGCTGGCCTTCGGGCGTGATTGGGATGCCTTTCCCGACCGCGATGGCCTGGTGGTGCAAGGCGAAGACTGGCTGCTCGATCTGCCATCCCCAGCCCTGCCGGGACGTCACCAGATCACCAATGCCGGAGCTGCTGTGGTACTCGCCCGCCGTTTCGGGATCCCGGATGCGGCGATTGCAAAAGGCGTGGCCAGTGCCCGCTGGCCTGGCCGGATGCAGCGCCTGACTTCAGGGCCATTCGCCGAGCTTGCCGCCTGCACAGCCAGCGAAGTCTGGCTCGACGGTGGCCACAATCCTCATGGCGCCGCTGCGGCAAAAGCCCATATCGACGCCCTGGCACGGACACGGCCCGCCCGGTTCGGACTGGTCACCGCCATGCTGGGCACCAAGGACGCACGCGGCTTCTTTGACGTCTTTGCCGGGGCTTG
>JALOSP010000122.1 GCA_025458365.1 Hyphomonadaceae bacterium | reverse complement strand
CCAGATGGGCGGCGGCGCCGCGATCATTGGTGGCAAACCGGACGAGCCGGTCAAAGATCAGCCCGAACCGGTCCTGCAGCGTCAGTCTGGCTGGAAACGGCGCGAACACCACCGTTTCAAACCGGGCCTGGGCGGCGGCGGACACGATGGCGCGCAAGTCCGCCTTGCCTGGTGCAACCCGGTAGAGGCTGCCCACGGCGACCCCTGCCTGCCGGGCCAGATCGGGCATCGAAACCGCCTCCAGATCGCCGCCGAGGGCGAGTGCGGCCTGCACCACCGCATCGGTCATGACATTCAAGGAGCGGGGCGAGCGGCGCGGCATGGACGGCATCCTTCAGGCGAAGGAATGAACATTCACTGATTTGAAGTCACGCGAAAGCGGTTTTCCCGGTCACGCCACCGCGCGCCGCATGCACACAGCATGGCTGTCGGCGTGCCAGGCAAATTCCTCGCTGTTGCGGATCGCCGGTGGCGCCAGCGACTTGTGTGTCGGAGCAAACCCGAGAGCGCTGAAAAACCCTTCTGCCTCGCTGGTCAGAAGCCAGACGGAGGTCACCTTCAGGCGGGCGGCTTCCTCCAGGAGCGCATCCACCAGCGCCCGTCCAGCCCCGATGCCGCGCAGCACCGGATTGACCAGAACCGCCCGAAGCAAGGCATCGCCACCATGGACCTCCAGACCGCCCCATCCGATCTGCGCGCCGGTCTCGGTGGTGGCGGTGAAGAAATGCACCTCGGGCCGGATCAAGTCACGAACGGGCATGCCGTCGCTCAACAGCCGCAGCCGCACGCGTTCAAGCTCGATCCCGTCCAGTTGCGCCACTTGAATCTGCACCGCCCGCGCCTCCTGCCAGTCTGGATCCGCTCGGGGATCGTGGCGCGCCTTGGCGGTCCGATGTGACCGGTGCGCGCTTCTGGACAGCAGGTTGGACAGGGGTGGCAGAAATGTCCAGCAGATTGTTAGAAGCAGACCGAACGAGGCCCGCAAGCCCTCTGTCACGCCGAAGGAGCCGAACAGCGCATGACCGCTATCAACCGTCGCAATCTTCTGGCCCTGCCGCTGGCAGGGGCGCTGACTGTTGCCGCGTGCGAGGCCCGCAGCACCGTTTCAACCTCAAAGCCTGGAGGCCAGCCCGATGTCCTCGTCATCGGGGCAGGCATGGCTGGGTTGGCGGCAGGCCGGATGCTGGCCGACGCCGGCCATTCAGTGACGATCATCGAAGCGCGCGACCGGATCGGTGGCCGGGTCCATTCGCCCAACGACAGGTTTGGCGGAGCCGACCTCGGTGCGGCCTGGATCCATGGCGACGAAACCAATCCATTGATGGCGATCGTGCGGGCCGCCGGGCTGGAGACTTTCGCCCTCGATGACGACAGGCTGTTGCTGACATCGCTGCCAGACGAAGAGCCCATCGACACATCCGTGCATGACAGGGCCTGGGCGGACTGGAGGTTCAGGTTTGACACGGCCCAGCGCGCGGCCCGTCCGGGTGAAAGTCTGCAAACCGCCATGGCCCGCCAGCCGATGAGCAACCCGGCCACGGCCAGCCTGCAACGATGGATGGACGGCGCTTACGGTGCGTTCGACCTTGGCGGCCCGCTTTCGCGGGTGAATGCGGCTTTGAGCAGCTCCGATGACGTCCATCGCGGACGGGATGTGATGCTGCCACAAGGATGCAGTTCGCTCTGCGCGTGGCTGGCGCGCGGTCTTGATATCCAGCTGTCAACACCGGTGCGCGAAATCCGGGCCCCGGCGCAGGCCGACGCCGTCGAAGTCGTCACCGACCGTGGCACGCTGACGGCACGGGCCGTGATTGTGACAGTCCCGCTTGGGGTCCTGAAGGGGGGTGGTGTGCGGTTCTCACCGCCCCTGCCTGCTGGCATGGCAGGCGCCATCGAGCGGATCGACGTGGCATCGGTCGCCAAAGTCTTTTTGCGCACCAACGAACCGTTCTGGCCCGATGACATTCACTGGTTCGGCAATGTTCCAGACCTGCGATCAGACCGGGCCATTGCCACAGACGAGCCCTTCCAGCTGTTTGCCAATCTCTATCCGATGGAGGTCGGCGCGGTGCTGTGCGGGATTGTGACGGGCGAGGCGGCGCTGGAGTTTGACCGGCGGGTGCTGGCCATTGGCGGTGACGTCAGCCGTAGCGAACAGCTCCATCAGCAAGCTCTGGCTGCTGCGGCGCGCGCCGCGCAAGTGCCGCCCGAGGAGATTTTCCCGCTTCAGCAGGCGATTGTTTCCAACTGGTCGACCGATCCCTACAGCCTGGGCGCCTACAGCTTTCCGGGGCTTGCCACCCGCGATGGCGACTTCGCCACCTTGGCCCGCCCGATTACCCCCCGGCTGGTTCTTGCCGGTGAGCACACGAGCGAGCGCTGGCGCGGTACCATGCATGGCGCCTATGCCAGCGGCCAACGGGCGGCACGCGCCATCATGGAGATATTGTAGCAGGCGGCGGCACGCTCATGGCCGGTCTGACCACAGCGTCTGGCGCGCTGCCTCGCCCATCGCGATGGCTGCGGCCGTGACCAGATTGAGCGAGCGGGCACCAGGCGCCATCGGGATTGACACAGCTGCATCGCAGCGCTGCAGGACCGGCTCGGGGAGGCCCTCGGTCTCGCGCCCGAGCAGCAACACATCACCCCGCAGAAATGTGAACGCGTGCAATGGAGTAACCTGGCCGGTTTCGACTGCGACAATGCGGCCCCCGATGCCGTGAACTGCAGTGCAAAATCTGTTGAAGTCCATATGCCGCACCGGCGTCACAAGGCCGCCATAATCCAGCGAAACCCGCTTCAACACCTTGTCTGATAACGGGAAACCACACGGCTCGATGAAGTGCAGCCCCGCGCCAAGGCACGCCGAGAGCCGGATTGCCGCACCGAAATTGGCCGCGATGTCGGGTTGATAGAGCGCAAGCTGCACGATATGCGGTCATCCGATGGGCGAACGGGGCATTTGCACCATATCCACCGAGTGGTCAGGCGGTGTCTGCGGACACTGACTGCTTCACGCGGGGCGCGGCGTTTGTCCCGCTTAGTCAGGAACGCAGGAGAGAAAAAGGTGTCAAACACCGCTGAAGCTGCAGCAGGCGACAATCCAAGCCGCCGCGACATGCTGCACCTCGCCACGGGGGCGGCCGCTGCTGGCGGTGCCGCCATGTTCGCGTGGCCTTTGATCCATCAGATGAATCCGGCGGCAGACACTGCCGCTCTGGCATCTGTCGAGCAGGACGTCTCGACCGTGGCCGAAGGGTCGCAGTTGAAGATCACCTGGCGTGGCAAGCCCTTGTTCATCCGCCACCGCACTGCCGCCGAAATCGAGCAGGCAAAAAAGGATGACAGCGCCACCTTGCGCGATGCACAGACCGACGAGGAACGCGCCCAGAAGGCGCCTTATCTGATCATGCTGGCGGCATGCACCCACTTGGGCTGCATTCCTGTCGGGATCGACGAAGCCGGTTATGAGGGCGACTTCGGTGGCTGGTTCTGCCCGTGTCACGGGTCGCACTATGACACGTCGGGCCGCATCCGTCAGGGTCCGGCGCCGAAGAACCTGGAAATCCCGCCGTATGAATACGTTTCAGACACTGTCGTGAAGATCGGGTGATATCATGAGCGGACCCTCAAACTACGTGCCGAAGTCCGGCTTCGAAAAGTGGCTGGACACCCGGCTGCCCGTCGTGCGCTTTGCGTATGACACGATGATCGACTTCCCGACGCCGAAAAACCTGAACTACTGGTACACGTTCGGCGGCATTCTGGCTGTGTGCCTGGCCACTCAGATCATCACCGGGATCGTGCTGGCCATGCACTATGTGCCGCACATCGATTATGCCTTCAATTCGGTCGAGCGGATCATGCGCGACGTGAATTATGGCTGGCTGATCCGAAACATCCACATGGTGGGTGCCTCGATGTTCTTCCTCGCGGTTTATATCCACATGTTCCGGGGCCTGTACTACGGGTCCTACAAGGCGCCGCGCGAAGTGCTCTGGGGCCTGGGTGTGATCATCTTCCTGCTGATGATCATCACCGCCTTCATGGGCTATGTCCTGCCTTGGGGCCAGATGTCGTTCTGGGGCGCCACCGTGATCACCAATCTGGTGGGCGCCGTGCCGTTCGTGGGCGAGCCGATCGTGACCTGGCTGTGGGGCGGCTATTCAGTGGACAACGCGACCCTGAACCGGTTCTTCGCCCTCCACTACCTGCTGCCGTTCGTGATTGCAGGCATGGTCGTGCTGCACATCTGGGCGCTGCACGTGCCCGGCAACAACAACCCGACCGGTGTCGAAGTGCAGGACGTCAAGGCCGAAACCGTGCCGTTCCACCCTTACTACACAATCAAGGACGGGTTCGCGATTTCGGTGTTCCTGATGATCTTTGCCGGTTTCGTGTTCTTTGCACCCAACGTGCTGGGCCACACCGACAATTACATCCCGGCCAACCCGATGGTGACTCCGGCCCACATCGTGCCGGAATGGTACCTGCTGCCGTTCTACGCCATCCTGCGGGCCATCGACTTCAACATCCTGTTCATCGATGCCAAGTTCGGCGGTGTGCTGTTCATGATGGGCTCGATCCTGATCCTGCTGGCCCTGCCGTGGCTGGACACCAGCAAGATCAAGTCGATGCGCTACCGTCCGGTGGCCAAGCTGTGCTGGATCCTGTTTGCCGTGAACTTCATGGTGCTGGGCCTGTGTGGCGCAATGCCTGCCGAAGCTCCGTGGACACACATATCGAAGATCTGCACGTTCTTCTATTTCGCCTACTTCGTGATCATCCTGCCGGTTCTCGGCGTCGTCGAAAAGCCGATGACCCCGCCAGCCAGCATCGCCGACAGCATCAAGCCGCATGCTGGCCCCCGCGACAGCGGACAGGCCATCCCGGTTCCGGCGGAATAAGGGGACATAACACCATGTTTCGTCGCACACTCGTTGCACTGATTGCTGCCGGGGCCGCCTTGGGCGGTGCCGGTGGCGCACTGGCCGCCGGGGACACCAAGCATCCCCGTCCGGTCAATGGTTCCTGGGAAGGCGTGTTCGGCACGTTTGACCGGGCCCAGCTCCAGCGCGGCTTCCAGGTTTACAAGGAAGTCTGCTCGTCCTGCCACGCCATGAACCTGATGCATTATCGCAATCTGGGCGAGCGTGGCGGGCCTTTCTATGATCCGAAGTATCCCAATGCCAACGACAACCCTGTCGTGCGGGCAATCGCGGCCGAATACACCGTCGCAGCTCTCGATGCCGATGGCCTGGCCATCGAACGGCCGGCCCTGCCGTCGGACAAGTTCAAGGCCCCTTTCGAAAGCAAGGGCATTGCCATGCAGGCCAATGGCGGCGCCTATCCGCCTGACCTGTCTGTGATCACCAAAGCCCGCCACGGTGGCGCCGATTACATCTATTCGCT
>JALOSP010000121.1 GCA_025458365.1 Hyphomonadaceae bacterium | reverse complement strand
ACCGGGCCGGTAGCGCCTGCAGTCCGCTATGTGAAGCGGGTTTGGGACGCCAACCGGCGCCGCCTCCTTGGACCGCTCGGGGTGCGCCATGAGCACCTTTGAGCCCCCAGCGCCCCACCTCACCCCGACCCAGCGCGCCCGTGCTGCCTGGGGCGCGGAGGCCCCGGTCTGGGTGATGACGCTGGCGCAGGCCTGCGAAGCCGAGAGCCAGGCCAAGGTGGCAGCCCGCCTCAACCGCTCAGCCAGCCTCGTGTCATCGGTGCTGGCAGGCAAATACACCGGCGACCTCGCCGCTGTCGAAGAAGTGGTGCGCGGGGTGTTCATGGCCGAGCGGGTGACATGCCCGGCGCTCGGCACAATCCCCAGCTCCACCTGTCAGGACTGGCGCCGGGCCTCGGCCCGGCTGGTCAATGTGAATGCGCTGCGGGTCCAGATGTTCCGGGCCTGCAACCGCTGCCCCCTCAACAAATCAACCGTGAAGAAGGACCACAATCATGATTGAAGCCGAGACCGTTGCTGCCTTGAAGCAGGCCGAACCGCCACCTCAATCCCGCTATCCGGCGTTCGAGCCCCGCGCCCATGTCGTGTCGATGGAGGGCAAGCCCTACTGGCATGACAGCCGGGGCGCGCTGGTGCCCGAGAGGCTGGTCTCTGCCAAGGACCAGCTGATCGACGAAGTGGTGCGCAAGCAAATCCACTTTGCCATGGACCTGTCCGATCAGGTCGCCCGGTTCAAGACTTACTGCTTCGCCGAACTGGCTGGCCTGATGGACTTGCTGGCCCAGGACTATCAGGTCCAGGTCGGCGGCGAGAAGGGCAACACGACGTTCCTGTCTTATGACGGCTGCCAGAAGGTGCAGGTCCAGATCGGCGAACGAATGGAGTTCGGGCCGGAAATCAAAGTCGCCAAGGCCATCATTGACGAATGCCTGCACGAGTGGACCGGCGACAGCCACGATGTGATCCGTGCCCTGATCGAGCGCATTTTCAACGTCGGCAAGGAAGGTCAGATCGACCGGGCGGCACTCTTTCAGCTGATGCGTATGGACGTGGCTGACGAGCGCTGGAGGCGGGGTGTGGCCGCGATCCGCGATAGCATCCGGGTGACCGGCACCAAGCGCTACATCCGCTTCTACTGGCGCGCCGATACCGATGGGGAGTGGAGCGCGATCACGATTGACCTGGCTGCTGCACCGGTCGGCGCTGCCCAGCACACCTCAACCGGGGATGGACGGTCATGAGCGCGGTTCTGGCAGCCGCGCCCGAGCCCGGCGAGGAGCGGGTGATGGCGCTGGCGACGGGCCTGTTCCGGTCGCTGGCCAATGGGACCGAAGATGTAGCCGAGGCCTTGATAGTGGTCGAGACCATGATCCTCGGGCTGTTCCTGGTCGGCGAAGCTGAGCCCACCCAGATCGTCGAGCACCTCGACGCGATCACGCAGCGGGTCATCGAGCGGCATGCGGCGGCTGTGGCCGCAGGCGGTGGCGCATGAGCGCCGGGTCATCGCCGAAGGCCACGCCTGCGGACGCCTTGGCCGAGCTGCAGCGCGAGCGCGGTATCCGGTTCGGCTATTATCCCAAGCAGGTGGCAGCCGGGCGGCTGTCACAGCGGGTGGTGGATCAACGGGCCGCTGCGCTTGATCTGGCGATCACCATCGTGCGGGCCACTGTGGAGGCAGAGCAGGCCCGCGCCGGTTCAGCACCAGCCGATGATGGGAGGCTGCTGTGATCGGCGAGGCGCGGCCCATGACCGAAGACGAGATCATCCGGTTTAGCCGGGTGGTTTCGCTGGCCACATGGAAGCCTCTGGTGCTGAGCGCCGGGGAGCACGGGTTTCTGCGCGATCTGTGTCTCCGCTCAGACCACCATGGTGGGTGGTCCATGCCGGTGACCGGTCTGGAAATGGACCGGCTGGTCGAGCTGGAGCGGGCGTTCGCGGACAGCGGCGATAGGGTGGCAGCATGAACGCCGCCGCGCACGCTGTTGCTTCTGCCGCTGTGCCTGCATCCGCCTCGGGAGGGCCGGTCGGCGCTCCCGGCTGGCGGGTGCTGGTCGCGCTGGTCAGCGCGCACTTTGAAGTCAGCAAGGCCGACCTCTGTGGGCCGGGTATGGCGCGCGTCGTCTCTCGGCCCCGGCAGGTTCTGATGTGGCTGGCCTATCGATGGACGCCGCTGTCGACAACCAAGATCGGCCAGCTCCTGGGTGGCCGGGACCACGCGACGGTGATCCACGGCTATCGGATGATCGACAAGAACGCCTGCCCGGAAGCCGACGATGGGCGGCTGCTGGAAGCGGGCTTGTGGGCAGCGGGCTGGGTTCCTCATCCAGACTGTTCCCAATTGCACGACGGAGATGCGCCATGAACCGCGCCCTGCACAACCTCGTCCATGTCGGCGCCCGTGAACTCGGTCTCGATGCCGAGGCCCGCCGTGATCTGCAACTTGCCGCCACTGGCAAGGCCAGCCTGAAGGACATGACCGACGCGGAAGTCTCCGCCGTGATTGAGCGGCTGAAGGCGGCGGGCTTTACGCCTGCGCCCGCCCGAGGTCCCGGATCGGCTGCGCCGTCCGGGATGACAGGTATGGGTGGGAAGCCCGGTCAACGCCCCGCCGCCAGCCGGGCTGATGTGCGCTTTGCCCATGTGCTGTGGCGCCTTCTGGCTGATGCCGGGGAGGCCAGGGTTCGCGGGGCGCCGGGCCTCAATGCCTTCATCCGCGCGCGGTTCGGAGAAGCCTGGGGAGCAGCCCCGATTGACATTGATGCCATGCGCGACGGTCGCCAGATTGCCATGGTGATCGAGGCCCTGAAGGACTGGTGCGCCCGCGCCGGGATTGAGGTCGGCCAATGAGCCGCGCGTCCCGGAAGGTCACAGTCACTGACCACGCGCTCGTGCGGTTCCTGGAAAGGGCCGGAGGGCTTGATGTGGAAGGGCTGCGCGCGCACCTGGCGCTGTCGCTGGAGGCCGCCACCCAGGCTGCCAATGCCATCGGTGGCGGCAGCGAAGTGAAAATCTGTGTCGATGGGCTTGCCTATGTGCTCAGGCCTGACCGGTCAGCCCCGGACGGGTGCTTCGTGCTGGCCACCGTGACCCCGGAAGCCATGCGCCACGGCAAAGGGGGCTGACCCAATGGCCAGCCGTGACGATCTTGCCGAGCTGGAGGCTGCGATGGCAGAAGCCCGCACCGCCTATGACAGGGCCGTTGCGGCGCTCTCATGGCGCCGGGCGATCAGCCAGGGCGTGAAGGCACAGCTCGCCCATGTGGCAAAGCTCAACCTTGATCTGTTGCGTGCCGAGCTCGCGCTCGACCGGGCGCGCCGGACAGGTGTGCAATGAGCACCTTCAAGGGACAGGCCGCGATGATCGCCTCGATCATCGGTGAGGTTGCCACCGCGCGGCTGCTGTCAGCCCGTGGCGGGACCGAGTTGGAGATCCCGCTGAAGGTCGAAGGCTCACTGCTGGCCCAATTGATCGGCCAGGCCGACGCCGCCCGGTTGCAGGCAGCCCTTGGCCCTGGCAAGTTCACCGTGCCTGCCGGTCCAGGCCGGGGCCGGGAAGCCCGCAAGCGCCGGGCACTGGCGCGGCTTCAAGCCGGGGAAAGCCTGATGGCCGTGGCACTGGCCGAGGACGTCCATCTGCGCACGGTCAGCCGGTTCAAGGCAGAGCTTGAAGGGGGCCTTCAACCGGCCCTTCAACGCCAGTTGGACTTGCCCTTCGATCAGGTTTAAGCCACGCTCCACATGTCTGCGAGACGCCGGATCGGCTTTGCCGCCCGCGATGTCAGCAACCGAAGCCCGCCCCCTGACCGCTGTCTAGGGGGAAGCGCCCCGCCCCCCATGGCAAGCCCGAAGCAGAACGCCCGCAAACCGCTGGCGCCTCTCTTCTGGTGAACTTCATGGCATTGAGACTGGCACGCGGCAAGGTGACCGGCATTCCTTTCACTCAAGCCCGCCGCATGGGCGGGGTGATCACACCCACCATCCTGATCCTGCATGACACGGCCTCCCGGCTGGAGAAGGGCCGGGCGGCTGCCTATCTGGCAGACAACACGGCCTCGGTCTCGGTCCACTTCGTCATCGAGCGGGATGGCTCGATTGTCCAGCAGGTGCCGATCGGTCGTGCCGCCTTTCACGCGGGCCGGTCCAGCTACAACAACCGGAAAAACTGCAACGACTTCTCCATCGGGATCGAGATCGTCAATGCCGGGCGCATGGACCCGGCAGGGCCGGACAAGGCACGTGCCTGGTGGGGAGAGACATTCGACCGGGCAGCGTTAGGGATCGTGCAGGCAGCACCTGCCACCCACGGGCCGGGGCTGTGGATGGCCTACACGCCCGAACAGATCGAGGCGGTCCTGACGCTGGGCAGCTTCCTGTTTGCCCAGGTGCCAACCCTGATGGATGTCGTCACCCACTGGTATGTGGCGCCGGGCCGCAAGACCGACACCAACCCGCTGTTCCCGCTGGCCAGCGTCAAGGCGCGGATCATGGGCCGGGATGATCCGGCTGCCCTGGCTGCCGACCGCGAGGCCGCGCCGGTCAAGGGTGACGACCAGTTCGTCAAGGTCAACGCGCCTGCCGACAGCGTCAACCTGCGCACCTGGCCAAGCTTCAATCCCAACGTGATTGCCCAGGTGCCCGATGGCGCCGTGGTGCCGGTGCTCTCGCGCGGCGTGTTCGAAGGCCGCTCCTGGCTGAAGGTGATCTACGGCGGTCATGAGGGCTGGGTGATCGGGCGCTACACGCAACCAGTTTCCATGTGAGGCGATGATGAATTTGGAACGAAACACCTCGCACCCAATTGGGCGCCTGATCCCGGCCATTCTGGCCGCTGGCATCATCCTTGGCTTTTTCGTGGTGCTGCTCACCGTCTTCATCCTCGGCGTGCCGCCCGATGGTGGCGAAGTCGTGATGATCCTGGTCGGCGCCCTGGTGACGCTGACCACGTCTGTGGTGGGCTATTACTTCGGCAGCTCGGCAGGCTCGAAGTCCAAGGAGGACGCGATCCTTGGGCAGATGGATGGTGTCAAAGCCCCGGCCAGCCAGCCTGACCGGGAGCCCGGCTCATGATGGGCAGCATGTTCGACGCACTGAAGGCCGCTGATGTCATTGTCAGCTGGATCGTCGGCATGGTCATGGGCGCACTCGGCCTGTTCTGGTGGCTGGACAAGCGCAGCCAGAAGATCGTCGATGACAAGATCGCCAAAGCACTGCCCAGCGCGTCGGCAATTGCCGAGCTCGATACCGACATCAAGAACCTCGACACGCGCATGCGGGCAATCGAAACCACGGTGGCCGCGCTGCCGACTGCCCACGAAGTCGGTGAGCTGAAAATCGCCATGGCTTCCGTCGCCACCCAATTGAAGGCCACGGCAGAGCAGGTGGACACGCTCTATCGGGCAGCGCTCGCTGCTGACCGGGGGCGGCCA
>JALOSP010000120.1 GCA_025458365.1 Hyphomonadaceae bacterium | reverse complement strand
AAAAAACTGTTTTACTTTGCTAAAATGCTCGTCTGTACATGTTTAGAACTCAACAATTTCAAAGCTTTATAATTAGTCGTCAGTGTAGTTGCTGAGTCTTATTCTTGCGTTGTAGTCTTTATGAGTTAGGCTTTCATCATTTTCATAATAAGGCCAAAGGTCAATAGCAAACATGAAAGGACTCATACTTGCGTCTCTTTGGTTAGTAGTAAAGGTAAAGTTTTACCCGTTTACTTAAGTGTTGAAGGTTTAGCGCACACTAATCTTCCTTTGGTTCAACACGTCCACCAACTTATAGACAAAAATGGTGCCAACAGCCAGCAAAATGAGCAAAGTGACTACCCCTCCGACCCCTCCGAAGTAGCTTTTGATGTTTTCGCGACCCCCTAGGCGCCACCAGTTGAAGTAGGGGAAAAGACTGATTCTTTTGAGCCAGATCATACGACTATGTTATAATACCTAAAAGAAAAATAGGATACTAAATATGATCAGTTAGATGAGATGATTTTGGGAGTATAAATCGAAATAATCTCAGATAGGCAGAGAATGGCAAAAGGAAGTAATAGAATGAAAGTGGAGACTAACTGCTTGTAAGTTAGTAAGTAGTTTTGGTGCAAAGCTGATGCTTCGGGTAAGTCTTGATCACTACAGTTCCGCGCGACACGACGAGGAGCGTGGTGCAGGCGGTTTCGAGAAGACGTGTTGCGGGCTGGACTGGCTGGCCGCCAATGGCTTTGCCGTCGCTATTGCCGGGCGGACGTGCTGGGGCGAGAACGAGGCCGACAGCCGGGCCGGGTTTGCCGCCTTGATCGCCAGCCACGGCTGGCCGGTGGATGCGGCGAACACCACCTCGCTGGTGCTGTTTCCGGAAATGGACGAAGGCGCAGATGTCCCGGAGATCACACCAGCCTGCTGGGGCATTTTGAACGTGGACCCCGATGACATGATGTGCGCCACATCGCGCATGGTGGTTCGACGCAAGGGCTCGGACCGGGCCGAACTGGTATCCTGCACGCTTCTGCCATACGATCCGCAATTCTCGATGGGCACCACGTTGCGCGAAGCCATGGCACCGGTGAAGCTGAACCATCCCCACTGTGCGCGGTTCTGCGTCCTGGGTGGAGGCTCCTGTTCGGCGTGATGCAGGCTTCCGTTCAGGCGAACAGCTTGGAGAGCTTCAGACCCTGACCCTGATAGTGACTGGCACCGGCACCCGATGGGGCGCCATAGAGCCAGGATGGGGTCGCAGCGAGCGGTTCATAGACAAGCCGTGCCACCTTCTGACCATGCTCCAGCACGAACGGCACATCGCGCCCGCGGACTTCCAGCACTGCGCGAGCCGGGGCCGGATGGCCAAAGCCCGGATCGAAGAACCCGGCGTAATGAGCACGAAACTCGCCCAGATCCTCAGCCGTGGCCACCATCTCGGCCGCCACATCCGGCCCGATGGTCACATTGGCCTGACTGGCCAGAATGTAGAACTCGCCCGGATCAAGGATCAGCGTACCGCCCTCAGCCGGGATCGGCTCAAACCAGTGACGGGCTTCGTGCGCGCCAATCGCCGACAGGTCGAGCAGGGGCGCATGACGTCGCGCCCGCCAGCCAGCGATCGGGCCGATACTGGCTGGGTCAAGGTCGAGTGCAAGATCAAGGGCTTGCTGGCCGCGTGGCGCGCCCCGTTTCAGGCGCAACTGGGTCAGGCGTTCGCCAGCCTTGATCCTGATCGGAAACGTGCGCGGGCTGATCTCGGCCCAGAGTGGACCCTGATAGCCATCAGGCACCCGGTCAAAGGCCTGTGCGCCGTCGGTGATGACCCGCACGAACACGTCAATCCGCCCGGTCGAGCTTTTCGGGTTGGTGACCCCGCTGATGCCAGAGGGCAGGGCGAGCCTTTCCATCAGCGGCACCATGTAGACGCAGCCGGTTTCCAGGACCGCGCCGGCCGACAAGTCGATCTCGTGCATCACGCCCAGATCAGGCGCGGCCAGCCGCTGTTCCACCGTACGCCCGGCGCCGGGCAGGACACTGGCCCGGATCCGCAAGGCGCGGTTGCCAATCCGCAAGTCAAGGCTTGCGGGTTGGATCTGGCCGGGCGCCAGGGGGGCGGTGGCACGAATGGCACCAGCCTCGGCCAGAACGGTCAACTGGGTGTCTGGCAGAACGCCGGGTGATGGATTCGAATCGGGCACGGGCTGTAGTCTCCTGCCAGACAGTGCCACAGGCCCGGTCTGTGACCAACTGCGTGCTGGCATGGCCCATGCTTCACTGGTCAAGGGGGTGCGCAATGCCAGTGTCCTGGCAATGACCCGTTAACCGGTGCGCTCGAACAAAGGGCGCATGGACGACCGTCGCACTCTCTTGAAAACCCTGGCCACCGCTGCTGGCGGTGGCGTGCTTCTTGCCGCGCTGGCCGACGGAGGATCAGACGCCACAGCCGCAGGCAAGGGCAAGGAGAAGGCGGGTCCGACCCAGTCCGGCTTCTTTGGCCAGATGCAGGTGACCGCCAACATGGTGCGTTCCAGCCGCAACACTGGTATTCTGCAACTCGATGCAGGGCTGTACTCGCGCGATGCTGCCGCCCAGGAGCGGGCCAATAGTCTGGCACCTGTCATGCGCGCGCAATGGCGGGCCACGCTGCAGGACTTTGCCAACCGCTACCACACGCCCGGTCGGGTGCCTGACGCGGGCCTGCTGGCCACCCAGCTGCAGGCCACCACCAATCAGGTGATGGGCAACCGCAGCGTGTCTGTGATGATGGTGGCTCTGATCGCGCGCTGATCGGAGAATTCAGAATGTATCTGGCAGGCGGCAGCGGCCATTGTCGTAGTCGCCGACTGTGCGCAGGACTTCATTGGCTTCCGGTTCGATCCGCCGCCCGCTGATCTGGCTGTCCAATACCCTGCGCACCAGCGCGTCCAGTCGCGTCACATGATAGCAATCCACCGAAGGCTCTGCATGCGGATTGCCGATGCCGCTGTCGTCGGTCAGGAACAGATAGCGTGACTGCGTCGCCGCCGCCATTGCCCGCATGATATACTCGGCGGCCTCCCCGACACCGGATGCCGCCACAGGCACGATGGAGATCCGCTTGCCGCGCGCGACTTCAGCAGCGTTCCAGGTGGCCGCCACATCTTCCCCATGCGGTGGCGCGTCAGCCACCAGCAGGATCGATTTGGCTGCATCAGGGCGCCAGCTCATGCCCACAGCCCGGTTTAACGCGACCTCCATGGCTTCAGGATAGTCGCCACCGCCATTGGCGCTCTGGGCGGCAAGACTGGACTGGATGCTGTTGACATCATTGGTGAAAGCAAAGGTTCGGGTGACATATTCGTCGCCCTGGTCGCGATAGGCGACCACACTCACCCGGATGTCCAGCCCGCGATGGCGGGCCCGCAGGGCTCCGACAATATCGCGCAACTCGGCTTTCAGATACTCCAGTTCGTCACCCATCGAGCCGGTGGTGTCGATCACCAGTGAAAGATCGAACTTGCGCACCGCCTGGGCCTCGCCCCGCACTTGCAGGGTGATCGATTGGGCGCCGCGCACGTTTTCCAGATTGATCCTCCGGGCAGCACCCTGCTGACCCGCACCGCGTGCGCCGCGCACGCTGACCTCGACGCTGGACCCCAGCCGGTCAAGCCCAGGGAAGAAGACGACCCGGCCATCGGCCTGAGTGGTGAGAGACAGTGTGTTGCCGTCGGTACAGGTCAGCGTGACCGTGGCGAACGGCATGGGCCGCCCACGGCTGTCTTGCACCAGCACGCTCAACACCCGGCCGGTATCGACGCGCGGCACCCCTGCGATGGTTTCGCTGGCCAGAAACCGGTCGACATAGCGCTGGTAGAGCCGGGGATTGAGCAGATCGTCATGCTCGCCCGCCGTCAGCTGGCCGGATTGGGGCTGTGGCTGCGGGCGGGGAGGCGCAATCGGCCGGCCGGGAGCCGGTGGCATTGCAGACCGCGCGTCTGCCGCAGAACCGGTGACTGTGGCGCTGCCCGGTGCCGACCGCATTGCAGGACGGGCCGCCGAAGGTTCGGCCGCAGCCGCACCACCAAACGCAGGCGGGGCCGACATTGTCGGTGCCGGTGGGGGCGCTGGGACAGCCATGGCCTCCGGCATCGGACTGCCCATGGAAGGCACGGCGGCCCGGCTGCGGCTGCCCCAGCGGTCTTGTCGTTGTCCCCCAGCCTGTTCGGCAGGCATCGTCATCAATGGTGGCGCATTGCGGCACAGGCCCTGGTCGGCAAACCGCACCGGGGTTGGCTGGCCGGTTTGCGCCCCCTGCGCCCATGCCACAGGCGCCAGCGCCCCTTGAGTCAGTGCGGCCAGCGCCACTGTCAGTGTCAGAAACCGCCGCATCCCGCGTCTCCCGTGAAAGTCATGAACTTCACATCAGGGTGAACAGACCGTGCGGCGCAAACAAGGCGGCGATCGGGGCAAGTTTGTGACGTCTGTTCAAGACGGGGACGCGAGGCAAAGGACCGCGGACCGCCCGGTCCGCCAAGCGCGTCTGGCACGCGAGGCAAATGAAAAAGGAACTGGCGGGCCAGGGGACAGCCAGTTCTAGACCATCATGCTGTTTCTATGAAACAACATGATGGTCTAGAGTCCGAATTTAGCATCGTTTTATGCCGAAAACCGGTTCGCACTTTTCGGCACGATGCTCTAACCCGTCAGGGTTCGCAAGCCCGACCGCCCGTCGGCACCGGTGTGCCGCCCCGCCGAAGCCGCCCTGCGGCCTGACAGACCGTCGTGCCCCCCACGGTTTCTTTTCCATGGAAACGAAGTTGCGCACCAACCTTCTGAATTTGATCTGGCCCCAGCAGAATGACCGTCACAAGCGAATGCACCGCACCTTGAAGGAACAGACCGCAAGCCCGCCTGCCAGGATCCTGGCAGACCGGCAGCGCGTGTTTGACGCCCTTTGCCAGCATTACAACCACGGACACTCACTTGCAGCCTTGGGTCAACACCCACAGGCCGGTCTATGGGTCCCATCGGGCCGGAGCATGCCCGACACGCTTCGCGAGCCGCAATACGGCATAGAACTCATTGTCCAACAGGTTCGGAACAATGGCCTGATCAAATGGCGCGGGGCCCAAGTGTGTGTCTCGGCAGCACTGGTCGGCCAGTTGATCGACCTGGCAGACTTTGGCGATGGCAAGACATGGGTCCGGTTCTGCCACCACGATATCGGGATCAACGATCAAAGCAAGAACCGTTTCCGGCGCTTTGCCCCGCCCCGACAAAGGCTCCGCAAAGCGCAAGAAACTGAAAACAAACTGTCACTCTTCGGCTTCCTGTTCGGTTGCCTGCCGCTCCTTGCGGGTGTTGAAGATGTCAAACGCCATGCGCAAGCCAGTCCAGCTGCGCATATCCATCAGGCTGCGACGATAGTTTGGGTCATCAGCCGCATTCAGCATCTTCTCGTTCGCATACTGCACACACAGATTGCTAATGCTTTCTTCGTCCAATGCTGTGCATTGTTCCAACACTTCGGCGACCCGGTCTTCGTTATTCTGAAGTTTGGCGAGCAGGATGTCTTCGGGCAGGAAAAAGGACGGCTCGTTGTATTTCCCTTTGGCTTCCGTCAACCGGCGGGCAAACCCGGCACGATCATTGGCTTCACTGAGAAACCGCAACAGCTTCCGATAGGCTTCAGGTGGGGTGCCGGGCACACTGACCGATCGCTCCAGCCATTGCCGCTGCAGAGTCGTATTGCCTGCGAAGCCAAAGACTTCGGCAGATTGTGCACCGGATACGGCGTATTTGCGGTCA
>JALOSP010000119.1 GCA_025458365.1 Hyphomonadaceae bacterium | reverse complement strand
AGCATCAGGCCCTGTCGGAATGGGCACGCGATCTTGGGCTGCCGGTGGCATCAATCCGGATCGCCAAGGCCGGAATCAATCGCAAGGTGATTGCGACCGAAGCAGCGTTTCCGGTGATCCGCGTGCCGCGCCTGCAGGGCTATGGTCAGATCGAGGATGCCTATACGCTGGCGATTGCCCGACAGGAAAGCGAGTTCAACCCGCAAGCCAGATCGCATGCCAATGCGCTTGGCCTGATGCAGTTCCTGCCGGCAACGGCAGCCAGTCAGGCGCGCCGGATGGGGTTGGAGCACCAGACCGCCTGGCTGACAGGCAGGCCGGAGCATGCCCTGGTCCTCGGCTCTGCCCATCTCCACGATCTCGCCCGGGACTTCAACGGCAGCTACATCATGACCGCCGCGGCCTATAATGCGGGCCCGGGCAGGCCTGCCCGGTGGGTCGGGGTCTATGGTGACCCCAGGGCTAAATCGCTGGATGAGGCGATCGACTGGGTGGAATTGGTCCCCTTCTCGGAGACTCGCAATTACATTCAGCGTGTGCTTGAAAACATTCAGGTTTACAGGGCGCGTCTGAATGGCGACACAGCGTCTCTGGGGCTCGCTGCCGACCTGGTGCGGGGCACACCGGGCAGCCTGTTTCCGGTCACCATACGTAGTGGCCCGCAGCCGGAAGACGAGCGGCCGATGACGCCAGAGGATGCCCCGCCAGCCTTGTGATCCAAGCCTCATGACAGCAGCGGAAAAGCTGCGTCAGGCGTGGTGTTGATGCCTGTTACGGGCTAGTGTCGCAGGATGAGCGAATCAACGATTCCGCCCGAAAATCCGGGCACTTCCACTGATGCTGGCGTCGAATACGGCGCCGACTCGATCAAGGTCCTCAAGGGGCTGGATGCCGTACGCAAACGCCCCGGCATGTACATCGGCGACACCGATGACGGGTCGGGCCTGCACCACATGGTCTATGAGGTGGTGGACAATGCCATCGACGAGGCGCTTGCCGGTCATGCGACCGCGTGCACCGTAACGCTGCATGCGGATGGATCGGCGGAGATCGAGGATGACGGGCGCGGCATCCCCACCGACATGCACACCGAAGAAGGCGTGTCGGCTGCCGAAGTGATCATGACCCAGCTGCATGCCGGCGGGAAATTTGACCAGAATTCCTACAAGGTCTCAGGTGGTCTGCACGGCGTGGGTGTCTCTGTGGTCAACGCCCTGTCGGTGCGGCTGGACCTGACCGTGTGGCGCAATGGCCTGCAACACGAGATGAGCTTTGCCCACGGAGATGCGGTGGCGCCCTTGAAGGTGACTGGCGATGCCAATGGCAAGAAGGGCACCCGCGTCCGGTTCTGGCCGTCGCCAGAGACCTTCACCATGGTGGAGTTTGACCGCAAGACCCTGATCCACCGGTTGCGCGAACTGGCCTTCCTGAACTCCGGTGTCACCGTGAAGTTCAACGACCTGCGCGGTGCTGAACCATTCGAGGAGGTGTTGCGCTATGACGGTGGCGTGGAGGCGTTTGTCCAGCATCTTGATAAGATGAAGAAAAGCCTGATCGGCGATCCGATCAGCGTCCGGGCCGAACGGGACGGTATCTCGGTTGAGGCCGCGTTGCAGTGGAATGACGGCTACCACGAGAACACGTTGTGCTTCACCAACAACATCCCCCAACGCGACGGCGGTACCCACCTGGCGGGCTTCCGGGGTGCGCTGACGCGGGTGATCAACAATTACGCCGAAAAGAGCGGCATGACGAAAAAGGAAAAGGTCGATATCACGGGCGAGGACGCCCGCGAAGGTCTGACCTGCGTGCTCTCTGTCAAGGTGCCTGACCCGAAATTCTCCAGCCAGACCAAAGACAAGCTGGTGTCATCAGAAGTCCGCCCGGTGGTGGAAAACCTGATGGGCGAGGCGCTGGCGACGTGGTTTGAAGAGAACCCGGCGCTCGCCAAATCGGTGATGTCCAAGATCGTCGAAGCTGCTGCCGCACGCGAAGCGGCCCGCAAGGCGCGCGAACTGACCCGGCGCAAGACCGCCCTTGATGTGGCGTCGCTGCCCGGCAAGCTGGCCGACTGCCAGGAGCGCGACCCGGCCAAGTCGGAGCTGTTTCTGGTCGAGGGTGACTCGGCAGGCGGTTCGGCCAAGCAGGGCAGGGACCGTGGCTTCCAGGCGGTGCTGCCGTTGCGCGGCAAGATCCTCAATGTGGAGCGTGCCCGGTTCGACAAGATGCTGTCGAGCCAGGAGATCGGCACTTTGATTACCGCCTTGGGTGCGGGCATCGGCAAGAGCGATGTGCCTGGCGAAGGCTTCAATGCCGACAAGCTGCGCTACCACAAGGTCATCATCATGACTGACGCCGATGTGGACGGTGCCCATATCCGCACGCTGCTGCTGACTTTCTTCTATCGCCAGATGCCCGAGCTGGTCGAGCGCGGGCATTTGTTTATTGCCCAACCGCCGCTTTACAAGGTGAGCAAAGGGCGGTCGGAGCGCTATCTGAAAGACGATACGGCGCTGGAAAGCTTTCTGATCGAGGAAGGCTCCGATGAAGCTGTTCTGGAACTGGCTTCTGGTGAAGCACGCACCGGTGCTGACCTGCTGGACGTCTTGAAGACTGCTGCAGCCTTTGAAGGCCAACTGAAGCGCCTGTCGGCCATCGCACCGGGTTTTGCGGTGGAACAGGTTGCTCTGGCTGGTGCGCTGAACACCGAGCCATCCGATGCCGCGCTGGCTGATGTCGCACACCGTCTCGATCGGGTGGCCCTGGAGGGTGAGGCCGGGTGGACGGTCGCCATGGAGGAGCGCGGGCTTGCACTGTCGCGCGAAGTGCGCGGTGTGACTGAAAAAGTGTTGCTGGAAAACGGCTTGCTAGGCTCGGCCGATGCCCGCCGCCTGCGCGAAAGGGCCGATGCATTGGGGCCGATATGGCGCGATGGCGCCGTACGTTTGCGCCGCAAGGACAAGAGCGAACCTGCGGACGGGCCGATCGCGCTGCTGGACCTGGTGCGCGCCAATGGCCGCAAGGGTCTGTCAATCCAGCGCTACAAGGGTCTGGGTGAAATGAATGCCGATCAGCTGTGGGAAACCACGCTTGACAAGGAGGCCCGCACGCTGCTGCGCGTGTTTGTCGACCATGCCGACACCGCCGACGAGATGTTCACCCGTCTGATGGGCGATGAGGTCGAGCCGCGGCGCGAGTTCATTCAGGATAATGCGCTCGAAGCCGAGGTGGACGCCTGATCGCTTGGCCGGGATGAGAGAGGTCAATGGAAACAACACGCTGTCCTCCCGGAACGCTGGGCAGAGCGTATCCGGGATCCCGGGGAGTTGGGCGCCCTGTTCCAGAGGTCCCGGGTCTCACTGCGTTCGCCCGGGATGACAGAGGACCCTGAATACAACGCGCTGTCATCCCGGAACGCTCGTCCGAGCGTATCCGGGACCTCGGGCATTGGGCCGCGATTCCAGAGGTCCCGGGTCTCACTGCGTTCGCCCGGGATGACAGAGATCAACCAATCCCCTCGAACAGGGCCGAACTGATATAGCGTTCTGCGAAGCTGGGCACGATGAACACGATCCGCTTGCCCTTGAAATCCGGACGGCGGGCGAGCCCAATGGCAGCAGCCAGGTTCGCACCAGTGGAAATGCCACCGGGAATGCCTTCGATCCGGGCAAGTTCACGGCTGGTCTCGAAAGCGTCCTCATTGGTCACTGTGATGACTTCGTCGATCACCGTGCGGTCGAGCACCTCGGGGACGAAGCCTGCGCCGATCCCCTGGATCTTGTGCGGCCCCGGTTGCCCACCAGACAGTACCGGAGAGGCGGCTGGTTCCACCGCCACCACCTTGAGACCCGGCAGGCGGGGCTTCAGCACCTGACCCACGCCGGTGATCGTGCCGCCCGTCCCGACACCAGCCACGAAGGCGTCGAGCATGCCGCCGGTATCGGCCCAGATTTCTTCAGCTGTTGTCCGCCGGTGGATCGCCGGATTGGCCGGATTGACGAACTGGCCGGGAATGATCGCACCCGGGATTTCCTCCACAAGGGCACCAGCCTTGGCGACCGCGCCCTTCATGCCCTCCGACCCTGGGGTCAGCACCAGTTCGGCACCGAGGAAGGCCAGCATCTTGCGCCGCTCAAGGCTCATGGTTTCGGGCATGACCAGGATCAGGCGGTAGCCGCGCTGGGCAGCCACAAAGGCCAGCGCGATGCCGGTATTGCCGCTCGTCGGCTCCACCAGCGTGGTATCGGCCTTGACCAGTCCGCGCGCTTCGAGTTCTTCGATCATCGACACGCCAATCCGGTCCTTGACCGAAGCGATCGGATTGAAGAATTCCAGCTTGGCCAGCACTTCTGCTTCGAGCCCGAGCTTTGCAGTCAGGCGGGGCAGGGCAACCAGCGGCGTGGCACCAATGGTTTCAGTGATATTGGCAAAGATCCGGCCTTGGGTCCGCACGGTGGCGTCGGCTGGATTGGCGATAAGATCGTCCATGGAAAGCTCCCGGTTTGTCGTCGAAGATCGATCATCGGCGCACTGCAAGCAAGAGGGAGCGACTAAAGTCTGCCGTTAGAGCAACAGTTTATCCGACAAGGTTTTGAGCACACCAGCGACCCGAATGGGTCGAGCCGAACGCTGAAGCGGACACCTGCCGCAATCCCCGGCCAGGACACTTATCTTTGCGGCGGGTTTTCAAGGCCTGTTGATAGCGCAGCTGCAGCAAGGCCCTGACGTGGAGGTCGGACGAACTCGGCTGGCCGGTGTTGGAACAGGGGTGCAGTCAGACATGAAAAAACCGCCCTCACATGGAGGGCGGCTTCAATCAGTTTGGACAGATCCCGACATGCGCCAATGGCGCACAATCACCGACCGTGCAAAGCTCAGTTGCTGTCAGCGTCGTCGATGCTGACCACCAACGCAATGCCCAAGCCCAGCAGCAGCGCTGCGAACAGAGGGTTGAATTCGCTGGTCGGCTGGTCGGCCAGTGCAGCGCCAGCAACCATGGTGGTTGCAGCGGCGACGATGCCACCGGCGATCAAAGCGGTCTTGCGCCAAGCTTTCATGTAACTCTCCAATGTCTGGCAGACACAATCGTGCCCGCGTCGCCCACACCCGCTAATGGGTGAATCCGAAAACGTCCAGCCCTTTTTCCGGCTTATTCTGCTTCTGTGCCATGCAAAAATGAAACAGAGGTTTTCCTGTTGCATTTTTGCTGCGCATGCACAGGCCAAATGCAGTCCGGTTCATGCCTGCATGGTCCAGCCATCAACCCCCATGGCCGCCTGACGCAAGGCTTCCGACGTTGTCGGGTGGGCATGGCAGGTGCGCGCGATGTCTTCGGCAGAGGCGCCAAATTCCATCGCCAGCCCAGCCTCGCCAATCAGTTCGCCGACACCGACGCCGACCATGTGAACGCCCAAAATCTTCTTTGTTTC
>JALOSP010000118.1 GCA_025458365.1 Hyphomonadaceae bacterium | reverse complement strand
GATCTCTATTGGGGCGCCTTTGCCGTGGTGCTGGTGATCGTTTCCTACGGCCTGTGGCGCCGCGGGGCCGAAACCCGGCTGCAACCCCGGTTCAAGCGGTTTCCGGCCCGCATGACCGGGCCGACCGGCATTGTGCTGAGTGTGGCGGTTGCCGCCTTCGCCGGGCTTGGCGGCTGGATCTTCTACAACACCAATGTGCTCAACATTTACCAGTCCACTGTTGCGGGCGAGAAGGATCTGGCCGAAGCCGAAAAGGCGCTCGCGCAATATGAAGAGATGCCCGGTCCGATCATCACGGACGTGACGTTGAACGTGAACCTGCGCCCTGATGACCGCCAGGCCGATGTGACCGGCAGCTATGTGATCGAAAACCAGACCGGCGTGCCACTGGAGCGGATGATTGCCAGCCTGCCACCGCCAGCGACGCTGGAACGGGCCGGCATGACAATCCCCGGCGCCGTGGTGGACCAGGCCTGGCCGGACTGGAACGTGACGCTCTACCGGTTCGAGACACCCATGGCACCGGGCGAGAAGCGGACTGTGACTTTTGACGTCGTCTATGGTCGCAAGGGCTTCACCAATGATGCAGGCCAGCAGCGGGTGGTGTCGAACGGCACCTTCATCAACAACCGGGAGTTGACCCCCAGCTTCGGGATTGCCCGATCCGACTGGATGAGCGACCGGTCCAAGCGCCGCAAATACGGGCTGGACCCCGAGCGGCGGCCTTACAAGCTGGAAGACCCCAAGGGTGACCGGTTCCACTACCTGCGCCCCGACAGCCATTGGGTGAATGCCGATATCACGGTGACAACCGACGACGACCAGATCCCGATCGCACCGGGCTACCAGGTCTCCGAAACGAGGGCCGATGGACGGATCACACGCCGGTTCGTGACCCAAGCGCCGATCCACCACTTCTTCTCGATCCAGTCGGCCCGCTATGCAGTGGACAGGTCCAGCGTCGAGATCGCGCCGGGCAAGGCGGTCGCGGTGGAATTGTACCATCACCCCGAGCACACGGCGAACATCGAGCGGATGAGGGTTGCGGCTCAAACCTCGCTCAAGCTGTTTTCCGAGCGGTTTTCGCCCTACCAGTTCCGCCAGTTCCGGATTCTGGAGTTTCCGGGCTATGCCACCTTCGCCCAGGCCTTCGCCAATACCGTGCCGTTCAGCGAGGATATTGGCTGGCTTCAGGCCAATCGCGATCCCGAAAAGATCGACCTCGTCACCTTCGTCACCGCGCACGAAATCGCCCACCAGTGGTTTGCCCACCAATTTATTGGTGGCGACAAGCAGGGTGCGACCATGCTGTCGGAGAGTTTCGCTCAATATGGTGCCATGCTTGTGATGGAGCAGATGTTCGGCCCCGATCAGGTGCGCCAGTTCCTGAAGCGAGAGCTGGACCAGTATCTGGGCGCCCGTGGCACGGAGGCGGTCGAAGAGCTGCCCTTGGTCCGGGTCGAGAACCAGGGCTATATCCATTACAACAAGGGCGCGATGGTGATGTATCTGTTGCGCAATGAGGTGGGCGAGGCACCGGTCAATGCCGCGATCGGCAAGATGATCGACCAGTTTGCCTTCAAGCCGGCACCCTATCCGACAAGCGCCCAGTTCGTGACCTTCCTGCGTGCCGAAGTCGGCCCGGATGCCGCCAAACAGCAATTGATCACAGATCTGTTCGAGAAGATCACGCTCTATGATGTCGAGGTCGCCAGCGCAGCGCGCATGCAATTGCCGGATGGCCGCTGGCAGGTCTCGCTGAGCGTGGAAGCCCGCAAACTCTACGCCGACGGCGAAGGTGTCGAGACCGAGGCACCCCTCGATGAAAACTTCGAGCTGGGTGTGTTCACACAGAAACCGGACGAACCGGGCTTCACGCGGGCTGATGTTCGCGGGTTCGAACGGCGCCGACTGGTCAGTGGACGCCAGGAGCTGACCATCATCGTGCCTGCAGGCGACCCGCCAGCATTTGTAGGTGTGGACCCCTATGTGAAGCGGATCGACCGGGACACCAGCAACAATGTGATCGCGGTGGAGTAGGCGCAAGGCGCCTTCACGCCCCGATTTCGTTGGCCTGATCCTGGCCACGGCTTCGCATCCGCGTGCCCGCGCTGACAAAGGCCTGCGCGACACCGCGCAAGCGCCCCGCCATGTCGAGTTCGACGGACGCCACATGGTCGATCCGGCGGGCCAGACGCCCCATCAGATCTGACCGCGTGCTCATGGGTGCCCGCGCGCCTTGTGCCAGCCACAGGCCGGACCCCACGCGGACTTCCACGTTGCAGAACGGTGCCTTGTAGTGGCTGTGACCGAGGCCGAGGTCATAGGTCGTCAGGCCGACCTCTTCCATCGCGCTGATCGCCTTGAACAGATAGGTCTGACCAGGGGACTGGGCATGGAAATCGGGGTTGATGGCGGCCATCCACGGGTGGAACGTGCCCCCCAACCGCACACCAAAATGCCCGGCCAGCAGCGTGTCACCAGCATGCAGGGTCATCATCAGACCGCCAAACGCATCCGGCCCGGTGCCTTGACGGGTCTCCAGCAAGGCATGCATCATCGACCGGACCCAGGCAGGGGCCAGCACATTGGTGATGCCGGTGCGCACCATCTGGTCGGCCTTCCAGCCCAGAAGCATGTCAAGAATGGCACTATCCCGCTGGTCGGGGTTGAAGCTGATGGCGCCGACTTCGCGTTCGGTCTTGTTCTGCAGCCTGCGCCAGTTCTTGTGGCGCTTGGGATTCTCGGCCTGCAGGGCATCCAGATAAGTCGCAGCGCCATTTTCCAGCACTATCCGGTAGCTTGTGTCGTGGCACATCTGGCTGGCCGCAAACCGGTTCGCCGGGTCCAGCAACCCGCCATACGCGAAGCGCCGGATGCCGGCACTTGCCATCAGGCCGGGCAGGTCGACCGGCGTGCAAGGGGCCGCGATCACGCCCTGATAGTCACCAAACGGCGCGCCCAAGGGTCGGGCCAGACCATCGGGCCTCAGGCTGTGCGGGAAGAAGGCAATGGCGCGGCCGTGACCGTCACGTTGCAACGCCACCCGTGTATCGGGCCGGAACTGGCTGACGATCCGGGCAAATTCCGGCGACAGGAGCGGTGTGCCAAACTCGGGCACCGTGCGACATAGCGCCGCCCAGTCGGCTGCATCGGCGGCGCCCAGTCGTTCCAGCTTGACTGTCTCGAATCCAGACACGCGGTACCTCGGCGATCACAGGACAGGCCCTCCGATCCTGCTCGCCTGACCGTTCTACACGGCATAGGTTTGCAATTGATTGGCACGGCTGCGGTTTCAACACCTGCAATGCAAGGTCCGTGCCTGCGTCACCGTTTACACCACCAGCATGATCTTGCCGCTATGGGCGCCAGACTCCATCCGGGCATGGGCGGCTTCGGCCTCTCCCAGCGGGAAGGTGCTGTCGATCACCGGACTGACCAGCCCCGCCTCGATCCAGGGCCAAACCGTGGCGCGCACGGCTGCGGCGATGGCGGCTTTTTCGGTGTTGGAGCGCGGTCGCAGCGTCGATCCGGTCAGCGTCAGCCGCTTCAGCATCAGCCGCATCAGATTGAGCTTGGCCACCGGGCCATTGCGATAGGCGATCTGCACCAGCCGCCCGTCCTGCTTCAACAGGTCAAGGTTCTTCTGGATATAGTCACCGCCGACCATGTCGAGCACCACGTCAGCCCCGCCTGCCTCGGCGAGGATCGCGCCGAAATCGGCGGTGCGATAGTTGATCGCGGTGGCACCCAGCCGCTCGATCAGGGCGCACTTGTCGTCGCTGCCAGCCGTGGCAAACACGCGCGCACCATGGGCGCGGGCCATCTGGATCGCCGTCGTGCCGATGCCCGATGTGCCGCCGTGGACCAGCAAGGTCTCACCCGGTTTCAGGGCTGCGCGGTCGAACACATTGGTCCAGACCGTGAAAACCGTTTCGGGCAGGGCCGCTGCTTGCAGCAGTGTCAGCCCGGCAGGAACCGGCAGCACGCTGCCGACGTGCGCCACCGCATGGGTGGCATAGCCGCCACCGGGCAGGAGGGCACACACCTCCTGCCCCAGCAGGGCAGGGTCTGTGCCGTCGCCGAGTGCGACCACCGTACCTGCCACTTCCAGCCCCAGCGTGTCCGGCGCGCCCGGTGGCGGCGGATACAAGCCCTTGCGCTGGATCTGGTCAGGGCCATTCAACCCGGCAGCCGCCACCGCGATCAGGACTTCACCGGCCTTTGGCACCGGCATTGCGATCTCGCCCAGCACCAGCGGCTGGCCCGGCGTGGCAATGATCGCCTGTGCAGTTGCGGGCAGGGCGGTCACGTTCAGCCCTCGCCCAGCCGGGCCAGAGCGCCTTCCAGCGCGGATTTCTCCACACCCAGCGCGGCCAGCCGCTCCTGATTTTCTTCGACGATCTCAGGCGGCGCCCGCTCGACGAACTTCGGATTGCCAAGCTTGGCCTCGATGCCCGCGATATCCTTGGTGCAGCGCGCGATTTCCCTGGCCAGACGGGCTTTTTCTGCGCCAATGTCGATGATGCCTTCCATCGGCAGCGCCACCGTGGTGCCGTCGAGAACGAAGGTCAGAGAGCCTTTGGGCACTGCATCGGCGGTGTTGGAATAGTCCAGCCGGGCCAGCCGGTCGATCTCGTTCTGATAGCGCTCCAGCCGGGCACTGGTCACCGGATCGGCATTGACCAGCAAAGCGGTGATTTTCGCACTGCCCGGCACATTGGCCTCCGACTTCAGCGAACGGATGCCGCTCACCAGATCGATCAGCCACTGGATTTCGGCGGCAGCCTCGCCGTCGATCAGGCTTTCGGGCAGATCGGGCCAGGCTTCCACAATCAGCATGTTGGCCCGCTTGGGCCCGAACTCGGCCAGCTTGTCCCACAGCTCTTCGGTCACAAACGGCATGAACGGGTGCAGGATTTTCAGGATCTGATCGAGCACCCAGGCCGCCGTCTGGCGGGTCTCGGTCTTGGCGCTTTCATCGGCCCCCGACAAAACCGGCTTGATCAGCTCCACATACCAGTCACAGAACACGTTCCAGATGAAGCTGTAGAGCGCCTGGGCCGCTTCATCGAAACGGTGCCCGGCCAGCGCCGCATCGACCGCACGCGCGGCCTGTGCGGTTTCCGACACGATCCAGCGATTGACCACGCCCTTCACGCCAACCGGATCAAACGCCTCCCAGTTGAAGCACTCATTCATCTGGCAGAAGCGGGCGGCGTTCCACAGTTTGGTGCGGAAGTTGCGATAGCCTTCCACCCGCTTGTCGCTCATCCGGATGTCGCGGCCGGGGCCTGCGGCAATCGCCATGGTAAAGCGCAGGGCATCGGCTCCGAACTGGTCGATCAGCACCAGAGGATCAATCACATTGCCCTTGGATTTGCTCATCTTCTTGCCCTTCTCGTCAACCACGCGGGCATGGATGACGACATTGGCAAACG
>JALOSP010000117.1 GCA_025458365.1 Hyphomonadaceae bacterium | reverse complement strand
CGGCGGCCCCGGCCATGACAGGCAATTCGGCCACAGCTGCCAACACGGCCCCTGCTTACGGACAACCGGCAAGCGGCCCAGCGCCCGCAGCAGTCGGAGCCGGCCGCTGATGAGCGTCGAGATCGGCCATTTTGCGCTATTGCTGGCCTTGATGGCCAGCCTGTTTCAGGCGCTGGCGGGGCTTGCGGGCGGCCATGCGCGCGATGTGCGGCTGGCCGGCATGTCGGCGGCGGCGGCAGACATCGCCTTTTTCACACTGTCTGTTGCGTTCGCGGTGTTGATGGCCGCGTTTATCCGCTCGGACTTTTCAGTTGAAAATGTGGCGGCAAATTCTCACACGCTCAAGCCGGTTCTGTACAAGATTGCCGGGACCTGGGGGAACCATGAGGGCTCGATGCTGCTCTGGTGCCTCGTCTCGGCAGGGTTCGGTTGGGGGCTGGCCCGGCTGTCAGGTGGACTGCGCTGGAATCTGCGGGCCCGGGCTGTGGGTGTGCAAGGGCTGGTGACGGCAGCGGTTCTGGCCTATCTGATCTTTGCCTCGAACCCGTTTGTGCGGCTGGATCCGGCCCCATTCCAGGGCAACGACCTCAACCCGCTGCTGCAGGACCCGGCGCTGGCGGCCCACCCGCCCTTGCTCTATCTCGGTTACGTCGGTTCCTCTGTCCTGTTCTCTCTGGCCGTGGCAGCGCTGCTCGAAGGTCGGGTTGATGCGGCCTGGGCCCGCTGGGTCAGGCCTTGGGCGCTGGCCAGCTGGACTTTCCTGACGCTGGGCATCGCGCTGGGGTCGTACTGGGCCTATTACGAACTCGGCTGGGGCGGCTGGTGGTTCTGGGATCCGGTAGAGAATGCCAGCTTCATGCCCTGGCTTCTGGGGGCAGCACTGCTGCATTCGGCCATCGTGACAGAAAAGCGTGGGGCGCTGGCAAACTGGACGATCCTGCTGTCGATCCTGACATTTTCGTTGTCCTTGCTGGGCACATTCCTGGTGCGGTCGGGTGTGCTGACATCGGTGCATGCGTTCGCTCTGGATCCCGAACGCGGCATGTGGATCTTGCTGATCCTTCTGGTGTTCACCGGCGGCGGTCTAGCGCTCTATGGTCTGCGGGCTCATCTGGTCGGTTCCGATCGTGGCGTATTTGCTCCGATCAGCCGTGAAGGCGCGCTGGTGCTCAACAATCTGTTCCTGACAGTGGCGACAGCCACAGTGCTTGTGGGCACGCTCTATCCGCTGGCCGCAGAGGCAGTGTTCAAGCAGGCGATTTCTGTCGGCCCGCCCTATTTCAACATGACTTTCAACCCCCTGATGGCGATCCTGCTACTGGCTTTGCCGGTTGCCCCGCTGCTGTCATGGAAGCGGGCCGATCTGGCTGCGGCGATGCAGCGCTTGTGGGTCGCTGCGGCCATAACGGTGTGCGTGGGCGTGGTTGCCGTGGCGCTTGCAGGTGGCAAGGCGCTGGCTGCGATCGGCCTGGCGCTGGGCACATGGCTGGTTCTGGGTGCACTGGTCGAACTGGCCGAGCGTATCCGTCTGGGTCGTCTGCCGGTCGCGCAGAGCCTGCGCCGGATGGTGACGCTTCCCCGCGCAGCCATGGGCATGACCTTGGCACACCTTGGTGTCGGCATCTTCACACTGGGTGCGGTGGCCGAGACCAGTTTCCGGATCGAGCAGACCCTGTCCCTGCGATCCGGCCAGGAGGCCGCCTTTGCCGGGCGGACAATCCGGCTCGATGGCGTCCGTCCTGTCGAAGGCCCCAACTATTATGCGGATGAGGGAACTGTCGTGATCACCGGGCCCGATGGCCGGTCTGTTACCCTGAAGCCGCAGCGCCGGTTCTATCCTGCCGCACGGATGCCCACCACAGAAGTCGGTCTGCGCCACGAACTGGCGGGTGATCTGTATGTGGCTCTCGGTGATCCGGTAGACACGCCCTCCGGTGTCGCCTGGACGGTGCGTACCTATTACAATCCGCTGGTGAGCCTGATTTTCGGGGGCGTGTTTATCATGGCGCTGGGCGGGTTTGTCAGTCTGAGCGACCGGCGGCTCCGCATCGGGGCGCCGACGCCTGCGCGCGCGGCCGGGCGCTCACAACCTGCCGGCGAACCGGCCGGCGAGCCGGCAGCTGAAGCAGGGCAGGTGGCATGAAGGCCGCCCGGCCGGTTTGCGCGATCTGGCTTGCCACGGTCGCGCTCTGTGGGCCCGCCGGACCGGTTCAGGCGGAAACCGTTCTGGCCGATCCGGCACAGGAAGCCCGCGCTCAGGCATTGGGCCGGGAGATCCGCTGTGTCGTCTGCGAGAACGAGCCTGTTGCCCTGTCGCAGGCCGAGATCGCCATCGACATGCGCGAGGCGATCCGGACGCGGATTGCCGCCGGCGACACGGACGCGGAAGTGCGCAGCTGGTTTGCCAGCCGCTACGGCGATTTCGTCCTGCTCCGCCCCAAGGTCAGCTTGGAGACAGCCGCGCTTTGGGGTGCGCCTCTCATCCTGTTGCTCGCCGGGGCTGGCGGGATTGTCTGGCAGATGCGCAGGAGCGGCAGGCAGGCCGAGGCAGCTGTGTCGCCCGCCGATGATGCCGAGGCTCGAGCTGCAATCTTGCGGCACCAGCAACCGGATTGACGGTTCATGGCGCTGGATCAATGGTCTGGCTCACAAGTCCGTTTCCATGGAAACAAAACCTGCGCTGGCGCGCCGACCAGCCCCGCGTGACAGTATTTTAAGGTTGGTGCCATGGCATTGCCACGTTGCTGGTCACATATGGTACTGTGCAGACGCGGCGGTTGTGTGCCCGCTGTCTGCAAGACATGATCCAGTGCGCGTTTCGGTTCGACGGAAACGAAGTTGCGCACAAAACTTTTGAATTTGATCAAATTGCTTCTGCGTTGATGATTCCATCAAAACGCAATTTGATCTAGGCCATGAGGAACATGATGGACCATCCGACCCGCATCGAGACTGTTGCTGCAAGCTCTGCACCTGCACAGGGCGCAGGCAAGCCGGGACGCAAGGGCTTTTTTTCCCGCCCGATCCTCACTGGTGCAGCCGCCCTCGCACTGGCAACCGGGGCTTTCGGCGCGGGCCATATCCTTCACCCTGAACAGGTCGCCGCACAGGCCATCCGACCACAGGCGCCAGCCGCCGCCGCGCAGTTGCCCAGCTTCGCCGACCTCGTCGAACGTGTGTCACCGGCTGTCGTCTCGCTCGCAGTGATCCAGGACGCCGGTGCAGGCTCTGACAATCTGGACGATGATCCCCGCTTTGACAGCCTGCCGCCGCAATTGCGCGAAGAGTTGCGGCGCCGGATGGACGGTGCCAATCCCGAACGGCGTGGGGGTGGCTCGGGTTTCTTCATTTCCGAAGATGGCTTTATCATCACCAACAACCACGTGGTCCGCAACGCCACGCAGATTACGGTGACTTTGAAGGACGGACGTGAATTGCGTGCCCGGCTGGTCGGCGCAGACCCCCGCACAGACCTTGCCGTGATCAAGGTGGATGGCGGCCGGTTCCCCTATGTGGAATTTGCTCCTAATGCCCAGCCGCGTGTCGGTGATTGGGTCGTGGCAATCGGCAATCCGTTCGGGTTGGGAGGAACAGCCACAGCCGGGATCGTGTCTGCCATCGGTCGGGACATCAACAGCGGACGCAACATCTCCGATTTCATCCAGATCGACGCACCCATCAACCCGGGCAATTCTGGCGGGCCCACCTTTGACATGCGCGGTCGGGTGGTCGGGATCAACACCCAGATCATCAGCACCGATGGTGGCAGCGACGGGATCGGGTTTGCAGTGCCCGCGTCGATCGCTGCCAATGTGGCCGAACAATTGATGCGCAGTGGTTCTGTCACCTACGGCTGGATGGGCGTGGCCGTTCAGTCGCTGTCGCCGGACCTGGCTTCGACCTATGGCCTGCCCAATGCCAACGGCGCACTGATCAACGCAGTCACAGCCGGATCGCCCGCCGCACAGGCCGGGTTGCAACGCGGTGAAGTGGTTGTGAAGATCGACGGCCGTCCCGTGACCAGCTCGACCGATTTGACGCGCCGGATCGGCGCCGCACCCGTGGGTGCCCGCCTTGCGCTGGAAGTGGTGACACCCAACAGCGCCCGCCGCACTGTCAATGTCGTGACAGCAGCCCGTCCGAGCGAGCAGCAACTGGCGGCGATGTCGTCAGGCACCGCTGCCGAGGGCGCGCGCACCGATGCGGGCCGTGGTGGGGATGAGCCCGACGCTGCTGCAAAGCCCGCTGCCGTGCTGGGCATGTCCTTGAGCCCGCTGGACGAACGGAGCCGCTCGCGGCTGCGTCTGGAAGATGGCCGTCAGGGTCTGGTGGTCCTTGCAGTCGAGCCGCGCAGCGAAGCTTCCCGACGTGGCCTGCAGCCCGGAGATGCGGTGCTAGAAGTCAACGGTACGCCAGTCGAGAGCGTCGACGGTCTGGTCCGCGCGATCGATGAGGCCCGCACCGCCAACCGTCCGGCTGTCAGGCTGTTCGTGCAAAGTCGCGCCGGTTCAGGTTTCCTGGCCCTGCCGCTGACACCTTAAAGCATTTACAGGACTTGATTGGGGGCTGGCATGCGGATTCTGGTTGTCGAGGACTCAACAGAGACCGCCGCATACATGCGGCGTGCGCTGATGGAAGTGGGTCATGTGGTCGATGTGGCGCAAAACGGGGTGGATGGCGACATCATGGCCCGAAGCAACCCCTATGACGTCATGGTGTTTGACCGGATGCTGCCAGGCCGTGACGGTCTCAGCGTGGTCACCGATCTGCGTGCCTCCGGTGTGCGCACACCAGTCCTGTTTCTGTCGGCACTGGGCGAGGTGGAGCATCGGGTTGAAGGTCTCAACGCCGGCGCCGATGACTATCTGGCCAAGCCCTATGCGGCCAGCGAGCTGATCGCCCGGGTCGAAGCTCTCGGGCGCCGTGGCGACAGCGATGTGCCCCAGACCCTGTTGCAGGTCGGTGATCTGGAAATGGACCTGCTGGCCCGCGTGGTGCGTCGGGCGGGAAAGAAGATCGACATCCAGCCGCGTGAGTTCAAGCTGCTGGAATATCTGATGCGCAACGCCGGTCAGGTCGTGACGCGCACCATGCTGCTGGAAAAGGTCTGGGACTATCACTTCGACCCCCAGACCAATGTCATTGATGTCCATGTGTCGCGCCTGCGCTCGAAGATCGACAAGGACTTCGAGCGTCAGATGCTCCACACGGTGCGTGGCTCGGGCTACCGCCTGGAAGGTTGACGGGCGGCGTGGCAGGGCCAGACCCGAACTCCGTCGGACAGCGACCCGTGGCAGACTGGCTGGCATCGCGGCTGCGGGGACGCCTGCAGCCGCCACTGGCCAGTATCCGCGCCATCGCCCGGACCACGACATTTCGGGTCGCAGCCAGTATCGCTGGACTGTTCACGCTGTTTGCCATGCTGCTGCTGGCCTCGCTCTACTTCACGACTGCAGG
>JALOSP010000002.1 GCA_025458365.1 Hyphomonadaceae bacterium | reverse complement strand
CCTCGGTGGACGAGATCAATGCCGCGATCAAGGCAGCCGCTGACGGCCCGATGAAGGGCGTGCTGGGCTATACGGGCGAGCCGAATGTGTCTGTGGATTTCAACCACAATGCCAATTCGTCCACCTTCGCGCTCGACCAGACCAAGGTGATGGACGGCACGCTGGTGCGGATCCTCAGCTGGTATGACAATGAGTGGGGCTTCTCCACCCGGATGAGCGACACCGCGATTGCCATGGCAAAGCTGATCTGAGGCCGGACGCTTGACAGGCTTCCGTCCGTCCCGCCTGACCAGCGCGCTGGTTGATCTGGGCCTGATGGGTTGCAGTCTGGTTGCAGGTCTGGCCGGACTGCCCGGCCTGTTCATGGCATTCGGCGCAGGCGCTGCCGCAGGGTGGTGGCTCAACACCCGCCAGAATGTGCTGGCCGCGATGTGGGCCGACAGCCAGGCCCGCACCCTACGGATTGGCTTTATATCGATACTCCTGATCGCAGTGGTCCACGGCGGGGTGTTCGCCGTCGGCGCCTATATTCACGAAAGACTGACCTGATGACCTTCCGATCCATCGCAACCGCAGACGTGTCCGGCAAACGGGTTCTGGTCCGGGTGGACCTCAATGTACCGCTGCAGGATGGGGCGGTCAGCGACGATACAAGGCTGCGGGCCGTTGAGCCGACGATCACCTTGCTGGCCTCGCGTGGCGCGCGGGTGATCCTGGCTGCCCACTTCGACAGGCCGAAGGGCAAAATTGTACCGTCGATGTCATTGGCGCCAATTGCTGTTGCGCTGGCCGGTGTGCTGGGTCGTCCGGTGGCATTTGCAGAAGACTGTATCGGACCGGTCGCCAAAGCCGCCGTTGCGGCCATGGACGATGGCGACGTGCTGCTGCTGGAAAACACTCGCTTCCACACGGGCGAGGAGGCCAACGATCCTGCGATGGCAGAAGCGCTGGCCGCCTTGGCCGATCTGTATGTCAATGACGCTTTCTCGGCTGCCCACCGGGCGCATGCAAGCACCGAAGGCGTGGCCCGCCTCCTGCCCGCCTATCCCGGCCTCTCCATGGCGCGCGAGCTGGAATACCTCGACAAGGCACTCGGTTCGCCCGTGAAGCCGGTGCTCGCCGTGGTTGGAGGGGCCAAGGTCTCGACCAAGATCGACCTTCTCTCCCACCTGGTAACAAAGGTGCAGACACTGGCTGTCGGGGGCGGCATGGCCAACACATTCCTGGCGGCGCGCGGGATCGAAGTGGGAAACAGCCTGTGCGAGCGCGACCTGCTGGACACCGCGCGTGCCATCGAGGCCGCAGCGGCGGCCAATGGCTGCACGATCTTGCTGCCGTCCGATGTGGTGGCTGCCACCGCCTTTGCGCAGGACGCACCACATCGCGTCTGCCCGGCAGACGATGTGCACAGCGACGAAATGATCCTGGACGCCGGGCCCGAAGCTGTGGCCGCGCTGGCGGCTGCAATGCAGGCCAGCAAGACCCTCGTCTGGAATGGCCCGCTCGGCGCATTTGAGACACGACCATTTGATCGGGCCACGATGGATGCTGCCCGCGCTGCCGCAGCGCTGTCCCAAGCGGGCCAAGTGACGGCCGTCGCCGGGGGAGGCGACACCGTAGCCGCCCTCAATCAAGCCGGGGTGGCCGGAGACTTCACCTTCGTATCGACGGCAGGCGGCGCTTTTCTGGAGTGGATGGAAGGCAAGACCCTGCCAGGCGTCGCGGCATTGGAGGCGTCACGTCGCACTTGACGATCCACACGCATGTCTGCACGTAGCCGCAGCATCGGGGCGGGTGTCGCTGCCCTGACTGACACAACCGCCGCTGCGCCACCTGGGCGCGCTCTGGAGGGGCACACGTCATGAATCTCGAACAGCTCACAGCCGTCGCCAAGGCCATGGTCGCACCGGGTAAAGGCATTCTGGCCGCCGACGAGAGCAATGCCACGATCCGCTCGCGCTTTGATGCCATTGGCGTGGACAATACGCCCGACAACCGGCGCGACTATCGCTCCTTCATGTTCCGCACCGAACCGGCGATGACCGACCATGTGTCCGGCGTGATCCTGTTTGACGAGACCATCCGCCAGCATGACGCCGACGGCACGCCGCTGGTGCAATACATCAAGGAACGCGGCGCCATCCCCGGCATCAAGGTCGATCAGGGTCCGCGCGAGATGGCGGGTTTCCCCGCGGAGCGTTGCACCGACGGGATGGACGGGCTGCGTGACCGGTTGCGCGACTATTACGCGCATGGCGCCCGGTTTGCGAAATGGCGTGCCGTGATTGATGTGTCCGACACCCTGCCCACTGCCGGTGCGGTCAAGGCCAATGCCCACATGTTGGCCCGCTATGCCGCCCTGTGTCAGGAAGAAAACATTGTGCCGATCGTCGAGCCTGAAGTTCTGATGGACGGTGCGCACACCATCGAGCGTTGCGCCGAGGTCACCGAATTCGTCCTGAAGAAGACCTTCCAGGAGTTGTTCGAGATGCGGGTGCAGCTGGAAGGTATCGTGCTGAAGCCGAACATGATCGTTGCTGGCAAGAAGTGCCCGGTGCAGCCAACAGTCGCCGAAGTGGCCGAAAAGACCGTTCAATGCCTGAAACATACGGTGCCGTCGCTGGTCCCCGGTATCGCCTTTCTATCCGGTGGCCAGTCTGACATCGACGCCACAGCCCACCTTGACGCCATGAACAAGATCGGTGGCAATCCCTGGCCGCTGACCTTCTCCTATGGTCGCGCCCTGCAAGCCGCCGCACAAAAGGCCTGGAGCGGAAAACCCGAAAACGTTTCCGCCGGACAGGCCGCCTTTGCCAAACGCGCAAGAATGAACTCGCTGGCCAGCCTCGGTCAATGGGATGCGGGGATGGAGGCGGCCTGACAGCCAGCTTTCGGACACGCAAAATCGCATGGCAGTCAGGTGTGCAACTGTCTTGCCGTGACCGGCAGTCCTTCCTACGTTCGGGTCTCGTGGCCGGGCCCCTCCGGCCGCCATATCGAACAGGCTGGATAAAGCGCCAGCGCAGGAGACCCGTCATGTCCACGCTTGCTGTCAGCGACGCCAGTTTCGAGCAGGATGTCCTGCAATCGTCCAAGCCGGTGCTCGTCGATTTCTGGGCCGAATGGTGCGCGCCATGCAAGCAGATCGGCCCGGCGCTTGAAGAACTGGCCGGTGAGCGGGCCGACGTCATGACCATCGCCAAGGTCAATATTGACGACAACCCCGATGTGCCGTCAAAGTTTGGCGTGAAAAGCATCCCGACCCTGATGCTCTTCAAAGACGGTCAGATCGTTTCAACCCGGGTGGGTGCGATGGCCAAGAGCCGGATCGCCGAATGGCTGGATGAAGTGGCCTCTGCCTGATCGTCAGACCGGGTGACCATCATGTCCGCCGCCGCCATGCCGACCAAGACCCGCAGCGCTGTCCGATGATCGGTGTTGTCGTCGTATCCCACGGGGCGCTGGCGCGTGAGCTGGTTCTGGCCGCTGAACACGTGGTTGGCCCGCAGACCGGGATGGTCGCGATCAATATCGGCCCAGACGACGACATGCAGGCGCGGCGTGACGAGATCCACGCTGCCTGCATCGCATGTGACACCGGCGAAGGGGTGATCATCCTGACCGACATGTTCGGCGGCACGCCCTCCAATCTGGCAATCTCGATCATGAAGCGCGGCAATTATGAAGTGATTGCGGGCGCCAATCTGCCGATGCTGATCAAGCTGGCCGAAGTGCGCGGGCGCGAGAACCTTGCCCGCGCCGCCTTTGCCGCGCAGGATGCGGCCAAGAAATATATCTCAGTCGTCTCGTCCCTCCTGGCCAATTGATCCATGACCCAGTCGCGCACCCTGCCGATCATCAACAAGCGCGGCCTGCATGCGCGCGCATCCTCCAAATTTGCCACGCTGGCCGGTGAACACCGTGACGTGCGGATCACGGTGGAGCGTGAGGATCAGGTGGTGGAGGGCACATCGATCATGGATCTGATGATGCTGGCGGCCGGCATCGGCTCTGACATCATCGTCCATGCCGACGGCGAGGAAGCCGCCGCCAGCGCAGCGTTGGACGCGCTGGAAGCACTTGTTGCCAGCCGGTTCGGCGAGGAGATGTAGGGGTTCAAGCGGAGCTTTCCGCGCACGTCACAGGAAACGATCATGCTTGTGAGAGGGGCCATGCGCTGGCTATTGGGGTCTATTGTCGGCCTTGGGCTGTTGGCCCCGGGCAGTTCGCTGGCTCAGTCACTGATCAGCCAGACAGACTTTCGTGATCGGCTGCTGACGCGTATCGCTGCCGAGATGGAGCCTGGATGCCTGCAGGCCGAAGGGGCCACGGACATTCGCTGGGGTCGAGAGGCGGGGAACTGTGAGGGGTTTATCTACACGGAAAACGCCTATCGTCAGTATCGGGACAATCCCGCCGATCTGGAGGGTGCACTGACCGGTCTGGTCAAGATTGTCGGGGACGGTTTGCGGGGGCAGCCGCCTGTGGGTGTCGCGGACAGGGATCGGTTGGTGCCAGTACTTCGACCTTCCAACTTTGCGACGGATCTGCCGGGCGTCATCAACGGGCGCTATCCCGATGGCACGAAAGTTGTTGTATCGCGCGCGTTTATTGGCGATCTTTCTGTTTTGCTCGCACTCGACAGTCCGACGCGGCTGGCTTACCTCAACGAGAGCGACATGCTGGCGATGGGGCTCAACGAGGATGAAGCGTTCGCGGTGGCCCAGACCAATCTCGAGCGCAGGATCGGGCCGGTGGATCGATCCACTGAACGCGGCGTGGAATTCGTAGCGGCTGAAAGTGCCCTGGCGACCGGCCTCTTGACGCAACAAGATGCCTGCCGTGCCGGCGACCCGGAACGCCTCTTTCTCGTGATTGATCGGGGAACCTATATCAGTGTTCCGACCCGCGATGCCGAGGCCATGGGCCTTTTCCTCGGGTTTTCAGCTGACCTGATCGCGCGTGGCGAATCAATGTCGTCAGTGATCTTCAGCTGCGCTGATGGCGCCTGGCAGGAAATCGGCACACCCGTCGCAGAACCAACGACATCCGCAGGCAAGCCCGGCCGCCGAAACTGAAACCATAATCGTCACGCATCAGCTGCCACCCGCGCAGCTGCGAGATAATCGCGCGACCGCATTTCATAGAGCCTTGAGGCAGTACGCTCGAACTCGAAGGCCTGATCGCCCTCGCGGTAGAGCCGGTCGGGCTCGGCAGCCGCACTGATCACCAATTTGGTGCGCGCTTCATAGAGCGCGTCAATCAGGGTGCGGAAGCGGGCCGCCTCGCTGCGTCTTGCGGGTGTCATCAGAGGCACGTCTTCCAGGAGGACTGTATCGAACTGCCGGGCCAGCGCCAGATAGTCCGCCGGTCCCAGCGGCTGGCCGCAGATGTCATCAAAGTCCAGCCAGGCGCAGCCTGCCGCCGCCCGCTCGACAGTCCAGTTGCGGCCCTGCACCGCCATCGACACCGGGCGGGGTTCGGCGCCCTGGGTCAGCCTTGCCCAGGTGCGGACCATGGCGGCTTGGGCGCCGGGGCCAAGCGGCGTGTGATACACAGGCTCTGCCTCCAGCCGCGCCAGCCGCCAGTCACGCGGGCCGTCAAGCGCGTGCAGGTCCAGCGCCTGTTCCAGCATGGCAATGAACGGCACGAACAATTCCCGGTTCAGCCCGTTCTTGTAGAGGTCTCGCGGGTGGCGGTTGGACGTGGCGACCACCACCACCTGCCGGGCCAGCAGCTGCTCGAACAGGCGGCCCAGCACCATGGCGTCGGCGATATCGGTCACCTGAAACTCGTCAAAGCACAGGAGCCAGGCGCTGTCGGCGATCTGCCTGGCCACCGGGGCAATCGGGTCATCACCGGTGCCTTTGACGAAGGCGGGGTCAGCCTTGCGCTGCGCGGGCGTCATGCCGCGCCAGCGGGCAATCGCCTCATGCACCTCCTGCATGAAGGCGTGGAAATGCACCCGCCGCTTGCGGGCGACCGGTGCGGTCTCGAAAAACAGATCCATCAGCATGGACTTGCCACGCCCCACCCCGCCGTAGAGATACAGGCCCAGTGGCGCAGGTTCCGGCCTGCCAAACAGGAAGCGGGCCTTGCGCGGCTCCCACCCGTTCAGACGGTTGGACAGCACCGACAGGATCTCCACCGCCGCAGCCTGCGCCGGATCATAGGTGATCAGGCCATCTGCGGCCTTCTGGCGGTATCGGGTGGCGAGTGGCACAGCCGCCTACTTCATCACCGGAATCACAAACTCCGCACTCCCCGCCCCTTCGGGCCAGCGGGCGGTGACGGTTTTGACCTTGGTGTAGAACCGCACGCCTTCCATGCCATGCTGGTTGGTGTCGCCAAAGGCAGAGCGCTTCCAGCCGCCAAAGCTGTGATAGGCCAGCGGCACCGGGATCGGCACATTGATGCCGACCATGCCGGCCTGAACCCGGCTGGCGAAGTTGCGGGCCGCGCCGCCGTCGCGGGTATAGATCGCCACGCCGTTGCCGTACTGGTGGGCACTGGCCAGAGACAGCCCGGTTTCGGCATCCGGCGCCCGCATCACCTGCAGGACCGGGCCGAAAATCTCGGTGCGATAGCTCTCCATCTCCGGCGTCACCCGGTCAAACAGCGAGCCACCGAGATAGAAGCCGCCTTCATAGCCCTGAAACGAGAGCGCGCGGCCATCCACCACCAGCTCTGCCCCCTCGGCCACGCCCCTGGCGATCCACTGCTTCACGCTGTCGCGATGGGCCGCGCTGATCAGCGGGCCATAATCCACATCGGGGTCTGTCGGCGGGCCGACACGCAGCGCCTCCACCCTTGGCTTCAACCGGGCGACAAGAGCGTCAGCCACGGCATCGGTCACCGGCACGGCCACCGAGATCGCCATGCAGCGTTCACCGGCGCTGCCATAGCCTGCCCCGATCAGATCATTGACCACCTGATCCAGGTCTGCATCCGGCAGGATGATGGCATGGTTCTTGGCCCCGCCCATGGCCTGCACCCGCTTTCCATGCGTGGCGCATCTGGCGTAGATGTATTCGGCCACGGATGACGACCCCACGAACGACACCGCCTTGATGTCCGGGTGTGCAAGGATCGCATCGACCGCGATCCGGTCCCCGTTGATCACCTGGAAAATACCATCGGGCAGACCTGCCTCTTTGAACAATTCGCCCAGTCGCATGGGAACCGAAGGGTCCTTTTCCGAGGGCTTGCAGATGAAGGCATTGCCGCACGCAATGGCGACCCCAGCCATCCATAGCGGGATCATGGCGGGGAAGTTGAACGGTGTGATGCCCGCCACCACGCCCAGCGGCTGGCGCATGGAATACATGTCGATGCCGGGGCCCGCGCCCTCGGTGAACTCGCCCTTGAGCAGATGCGGGATGCCGCAGGCAAATTCGATGACTTCCAGCCCGCGCTGGATGTCGCCCTTCGCATCGGCAATCGTCTTGCCATGTTCGCTGGAGAGCAAGGCCGCAAGGCTGTCCATCTCGCGTTCCAGCAGGGCCTTGAAGGCAAACATCACGCGCGCCCGGCGCTGGGGATTGGTGGCCGCCCAGCCGGTCTGTGCCGCGGCCGCAACGGCGACCGCTTGAGCCACTTCATCATCGCCAGCCAGCGCGACCTTTGCCTGCACCTTGCCCGTGGCCGGATCAAACACATCGCTGAAGCGCCCTGCCTTGCCGGTCGCAGCTGCGCCGCCGACAAAATGCCCGATCTGCCGCATGGTGTTGTTCCTCTGGTTCTGCCTGCCCCGGCTATGGCAGAATGGGCGGCTTGGCAACGGGGCGCTGCCGCACCGATTTCTGATGAATGAAGGAATTGCGACCATGATTTCTATTGCGTGATCGGCTCCGACCTGAGATTCTGTCACAATGACCGACACGGTTCCCCTGAACGGGCACCTGGCCCGCACGATCCGCGCTGACAGTGGCGCGCGGAACCACGTCGTTGACGCTCTGATCGAGGAGCGCGCGCCGCACATCACTGCCTGGGCTGTCTGGCCGTTGATCCGCCCCCTGCTTTACGGTCTGTTGAGCTATGGCAAGGCGCGGACCATGGCTGATACGATTGCGACGCTGCCCGGCGAAGCCGCGCTGGACCATATCTCGGCCCTGTTGAATGTGCGGCTGGAGATCAGCGGGCTGGACCATCTGCCGCGTACTGGCCGGGCTGTCGTGGTGGCCAACCACCCGACCGGGATCACTGACGGGATTGCCCTCCGTGACGCGCTGCGCCCGATCCGGCCGGATCTGTGCTTCTATGCCAATGCCGACGCCCACCGGGTGTGCCCGGGCTTCTCAGACGTTCTGATCCCCGTGGAGTGGGAGCTGCACAAGCGCACCCGCGAACGCACCCGGCTGACGCTGGTGGAAACACAGAAGGCCATGCAGGAAGAACGCATGCTGGCGATCTTCCCCGCCGGACGGCTGGCCCGCCGGATCGACGGGGTGTTGCAGGACCCGGCCTGGATGGGGTCTGCCGTCTCGGTCGCCCGCAAGCACGCCGCCCCGGTTGTGCCGGTCCATATGGCAGGGCCGTGGAGCTTCTGGTTCCACACGTTTGACCGGTTCAGCAAGGAAATGCGCGACATGACGCTGTTCCACGAGTTGCTGAACAAGTCCGGCGGGCTCTACCGCATCGTGATCGCCCCGCCTGTCAGTCCCGAAGCTCTCGACGGAGACCCGCAAACCGTCACCGACGCCCTGAAGCGCTTTGTGGAGCATGATCTGCGGCTGGACGCGGGTGCGCGGTTCGGGTGATGGCGGCGGCGGGCTTGACCTTGAACTATGATGCCGAGGCAACTGCCGCCTACCTGACACTGGGTCCGGGTCCGATTGTTGAATCCGAAGAAGTCCGCCCGTCTGTCGTGCTGGACTTTGATGCGAACGGGCGACTTGTTGGCATCGAGGTGCTCAACGCACGGGAGGTGTTGCATCCCGACTTGCTGGCAGGTGTGGCGGCTTAGATGGGGAGTCGGCGCCGGAAGGGCTTCATGGGCTCTTTGGCCAAGTCACTGGTACCGCGAACTCGTAGGGCTAGAGACCCCGCGAGCATTCTCGTGGCAAGCGTCTTTAAGGTGGTGGCTGCTCTTGCAAGTGCGGCGATTAAGCAAGTCGACCTCGAATCCAGCAGTAGAGCTTCTGTTCAACAGAGGCAGATGCCTAGGAGTCGTCGCGTTCCGCTCAAGGCAATGACCTACTTGCCAGATGTTTTCATAGTTTTTGATTTTGAGACCACTGGATTGTCGCCGAGACGCGACCAGATCATCGAGATTGGTGCGGTGAGAGTCGACAGAAAACACGGGAGCCGCCAAACGTTTAGTCGCCTAGTGCGAAGTGAGGTGACAATTCCAACAGCGGTTACTTTGCTGACCGGCATCAAGAACGGAGACTTGGAGAGCGCGGTGCAGAACCTTTTGAGGCACTCAGTGCATTTAAAGCTTTTGTCGGGGATGTGCCAATAATTTCATTTAACTACGACTTCGACGGGGCATTCCTGCAGTCTGCCCTTAACCGCCATCCGGCTTTGGGGGGTATCGACAATGTCTACGGCTGCGCTCTTCGTCTTGCGCAGGAAGCCTGGTCGAATAAACCCAGTCATCGCTTGCAAGATTTGGCCCTCGAACTGAATCTGCAGCCCACAATCAAACACCGAGCATTGGATGATGCCCTGCTCGCTCTTGAGATTTATCTGCTGGCTGCTCGACGGCTGAACCGTTGGAAATAGTGGCACCCCTCAATAAACCCGCGCTTTCGGCGGGATGGTCGCCACGTCGTTGCTCATGGTGTTCATGTGGACCGGGCGGTAGTCGATGGTGACCTTGCCGGTCTTTTCGTCATACCAGGCCAGCGTGTGCTTCATCCAGTCAGTGTCGTCGCGGTCGGCGAAGTCTTCGCGGGCATGGGCGCCGCGGCTTTCCTTGCGGTTTTCGGCACCCACCATGGTCACCATCGCCTGACCCAGCAGATTGTCGAACTCCAGTGCCTCGATCAGGTCGGTGTTCCACACCAGCGTGCGGTCGGTGATCTTGATGTCCGGCGCGCCCGCATGGACCTGGGCCATCTGTTCGCAGCCTTCGATCAGGGTTTCACCGGTGCGATAGACGGCGCAATTGTTCTGCATCACCTTCTGCATCGCCAGCCGCAATTCGGCGGTGCCGGTGCTTCCACTGGCGTTGCGGAACCGGTCAAACCGGGCGAGGTGGCCGTCGGTCTGGCTGTCCTTGATCTCCGGCTGGTTGGCGCCGCTTTCCAGCACCTGGCCGCAGCGCAGGCCCACGGCGCGGCCAAACACCACGAGGTCGATCAGCGAATTGGAGCCCAGACGGTTGGCGCCATGCACCGACACACACGCCGCTTCACCCACGGCCATCAGGCCGGGCACGATCTGGTCTGGATCGCCGCCAACCTTGGTCAGCACTTCGCCATGATAATTGGTGGGAATGCCGCCCATGTTGTAGTGAACCGTGGGCAGCACAGGGATCGGCTCCTTCGTCACGTCCACCCCGGAGAACACCTTGGCGCTTTCCGAAATGCCCGGCAGGCGCTGGTGCAGAACGTCTGCCGGGATGTGGTTCAGGTGCAGATGGATATGGTCCTTGCCAGGGCCGACGCCTCTGCCCTCGCGGATTTCCATGGTCATGGCACGGCTGACCATGTCACGCGGCGCCAGGTCCTTCACGGTCGGCGCATAGCGCACCATGAAACGCTCACCTTCCGAATTGGTGAGATAGCCGCCCTCGCCACGCGCGCCTTCGGTGATCAGGCAGCCTGCGCCATAAATCCCCGTGGGGTGGAATTGCACGAACTCCATGTCCTGCAGCGGCAGGCCCGCGCGCAGCACCATGGCATTGCCATCACCCGTGCAGGTGTGGGCGCTGGTGCAGCTGAAATAGGCCCGGCCATAGCCGCCGGTGGCCAGCACGGTGCGCTGGGCGCGGAACCGGTGCATCTCGCCGGTCGCGATGTCCATGGCGGTCACGCCACGGCAGGCACCCTGATCATCCATGATCAGGTCCAGCCCGAAATACTCGATAAAGAACTCCACATCATACTTCAGGGAATTGCCATAGAGCGTGTGCAGGATGGCGTGGCCGGTGCGGTCGGCGGCGGCGCACGTGCGTTGGACGGTGCCTTCGCCATAATTGCGGGTCATGCCGCCAAAGGCGCGCTGGTAGATCTTGCCCTCTTCGGTGCGCGAGAACGGCACGCCCCAGTGCTCCAGCTCGTAAACGGCGGCAGGCGCGTTGCGGGTCAGATATTCGATGGCATCCTGATCACCCAGCCAGTCTGAGCCCTTCACGGTGTCATACATGTGCCAGCGCCAGTCATCCTCGCCCATATTGCCGAGAGCTGCGGAAATCCCGCCTTGTGCCGCCACCGTGTGCGAGCGGGTCGGGAACACCTTGGTGACGCAGGCCACGCGCAGGCCTTCTTGTGCCGCACCCAGCGCCGCACGCAGGCCCGAACCACCGGCCCCCACCACCACCACGTCGAATGTGTGATCAATCCAGTTGTAAGCTGCCGTCATGGCGTCACGCTCCCGCGTAGAGTTTGAGCACCGCAAGACCGGCCATCACGGCCAGTCCCAGGGGAATGAAAGTATTGGCCAGAAACGCGGCCAGCTTGGTGCCGGGCTTGTGCAGGTAATCATTGATCACCTCATCCAGCCCCAGGCGCATGTGATAGATGCCGGTGATCACGGTCAGCAGCGTGACAGCCGCATTCACCGGATGGGCCAGCCACCGTGTCACACTGTCATAGCTGCCGTCTGTGCCGAAAATCACCGACAGGGCAAACCACGGCAACAAGAGCGCCAGTGCGACGGCCGTGCCGCGTTGTTGCATGAAGTGGATCGGCCCCTTGCCCGAGGCGCCAAGCCCGCGAACCTTGCCAAGCGGTGTGCGCATTGTCGATTTCATCGTCGTGCCCCCTTCAGACCGCATGAGCCAGCGCGAAAACGCCAACCCCGACCAGCAGGCCCGCCGCCAGGATCGCCCAGCTCATGGTTTTCGCAATACCCGGTGCAAAACCTTTGCCGGCATCCCAGAACAGATAACGGATGCCACCAAACAAGTGGAAGCTGTAGCTGAGGCACAGGCCGAACAGGACGAGCTTGCCGAGCGGGCCGAACAGAAGGTCGGAGAAAGCGGCATAGGCCTGCGGCCCGGACGCCAGCGCCACAAGCCAGGCCACCGCAATGATAGCCCCCGCATAATTGGCACCGCCACTGACGCGCTGCAGGATCGACGTCGCCATCGTCACATGCCAGCGCCAGATCTGCAAATGCGGCGACATTGGCCGCGGATCATTCCAACCGGTTCCAGCCATGATGGCAGTCCTCTCCCCAACCCGCCCTGTCAATCTGTTTCGCGCGCGCGAAACTTCAACCGACCTGCGGTCATTGCTAGCGACATGAGACAGCCGCTGCCACAGGTCAATGTGTCACTGTCACTGGCGGGCGGCCAAGTGCAGAGGGTCAAATCGGGCGGGTGATTCAAAATCATGCATGCACACCATCAAGGCGCCCGCCCTGCGTGCATCAATTGGGCTATACTGATTTTTCAATCTCTCTGACTTATCGTGGTGACTTGTCTGCGGTTAGGGTTGGCGCATGAAACTCACGATCTTCGAAACCGGACGTCCGCCTGCCCCTGTCAGCGACCGCTGGCCGCGCTATCCTGTGATGCTTGAAAGCCTCCTCAGCCCGCATCTGGCTATTGCAGCGGTGGAAACAATTGCCGTCGGGGAGGGTGAGGCGTTGCCGCCGGTAGAGCAGGTCGAGGCTGTTCTGATCACCGGTTCACCGAGCGGTGTGTACGACCCTTTGCCATGGATCCAGCCGTTGAAATCATTCGTGAGGCGCGCCGCGGCTGCTTCGGTTCCACAGGTCGGTATCTGTTTCGGCCACCAGCTCCTGGCCGCTGCATTTGGTGGTCACGTGGCCAAGGCGCCGCAGGGCTGGGGCATCGGGCGCCATACCTATGCGGTATCGGACAAAGAACCCTGGATGGAATGCCACGGGCGGAACAGCTTGCACATGGCCGTAAGCCATCAAGATCAGGTTCTGGAGAAGCCCGATGTGGCCAGTGTGCTGGCCTCATCAGACTTCACCCCATATGCAGCCCTGATGTACCGCCACGCTCCGGCGTTGAGTTTTCAGGGTCACCCGGAGTTCGATCCGGGATTTGCCCGCGACCTGATTGCCAGCCGTCGCGGTATCCGGTTTGGTGAGAAGGAGGCTGATGCGGCTCTGGAGTCGCTGGCAGGCCCGCTGGACAACGCCGTTGTCGGCAGCTGGATTGCGGGCTTTTACCGGCATCACCTGCCTGGCGCCCGGGCGCAGCCCGAAGCCGTGCAGGCCGCCGCATAACGCATTCTGCGGGCCGGGCTTTTGCACCTTCCCGCCTACTTTGAAAAAACCACTGTCTTCGTGCCGTTCAGCAGGATGCGACGCTCGGCGAACGCCTTGACCGCCCGGGCCAGCACGATCCGCTCCACATCCCGGCCAAGTGCGATGAACTCTCCAGCGGAATAGGCATGGTTTACCGGAACCACCCCTTGATCAATAATCGGGCCCTCGTCCAGCTCGGGACTGGCAAAATGAGCGGTGGCACCGATCAGCTTGACGCCGCGTGCATGGGCTTGCTGATAGGGCCTTGCGCCCTTGAAACTCGGTAGAAAGCTGTGGTGGATGTTGATCACGCGCCCGGCGAGCCGGGTTGTGAAATCATCAGACAGGATTTGCATGTAACGTGCGAGTACCACCAGTTCGGTCCCTGTCGTCTCGATGAGATGCAAGAGATGCTCTTCCTGTGCAGCCTTTGTGGCCGCACTGACAGGGTGGTGGTGGAAAGGCACGGCGTGGTTCGCGGCAAGGGCCTCGCAATCACGATGGTTGGACACAATGCCGACGATCTCAATCGGCAACTCTCCCATCGAATGCCGGTAGAGCAGGTCTCGCAAGCAATGATCAAACTTCGAGACCAGAATCATGGTGCGGGTCTTTTCTGACCCGTGGTGGATCTGCCAGTCCAGCGAGAGGGTTTCGGCTTCCAGGCCAAACTGCTCGCGCAGCCGGGCCAGACCCTCCACACTGACGCCAGTAAACACCACCCTCATGAAGAACTGCCCGCTGGTTTCGTCGCTGAACTGGGCGCTGTCGGCGATGTTGCAGTTATTCTGTTTGAGGAAGGCTGCAACAGCGTGAACGATCCCGATTCGGTCCGGGCAGGAAAAGGTCAGGATTGCGGTGCTTCGTTCGGGCATGGAGGCTCCCAGATCAGATTGCGTCTTGATGGCGTCATCAAAACAGAAGCAATTTGATCAAATTCAAAAGTTGCGCACGATTGGGCTGGATGGACCGGCCTTGAAACTGGCCTTGACGGACATTGCAGACCATGTTGGCAACAGGTTTTCAAGACCCTTCTGTGGCTGCCCCCTTGCCCGGTGACGCACAAGGAAGGGGGCGCCAGCCCTGCGACTGGCGCCCCCGGATTGGCCCCCTGTTTGGTCGAGGAGACTATTGCGGGAAGTAATTGTGGCGGATCGCCCACTCGGTCCAATTGTCCACCAGGGTTCCAGTGATCAGCACGCCGATGCCGCCGGTCAGTGTGGTCAGGACTGCAAACCACCAGGCCCAACGGTGGATGGATTCCATCGAGGCATTGAACCCCATGACCCAGCGCCAGAACAGACCTGCCCGCTCACCTGCAGTGCCACGGTCGGTGATCTGTTCCAGCTCCCGGTCGCCGCCGTAGCGTCCGACTGCCAGAATGGTCGCACCGTGCATGGCAAACAGCAGCGTGGATCCAAACAGGAACACGATGGAGAAGCAGTGGAACGGGTTGTAGAAGAAGTTTCCGTACCGGATCGAGAAGTTGTTGGTCCAATCGAGGTGGGGGAAAATCCCGTAGGGCACAGCTTCGGCCCAGCTGCCCATGAACAGCGGCCGCAACAGGCCCAGCACAAGGAACAGCCAGATGGCAGAGGCAAAGGCCCATGCCACATGCGTGCCCAACCCCAGTGCCTTGGCGCGGGTGTAGGTACGGGCCCACCAAAGCAAGACCGACAGCAACAGGCAGAAGGATGAGGCAATCCATGCCCCGCCTTCATTCCACGGCACGAACAGGCTCAAGCCATAGCTTTCTGCCGGTGGCCCGACGCCCAGCCAGAACAACTGGCGGACATACTGCACCGGGTCCCAGCCAACCTGGCTCCACATCGTGAGACCCACGATTTCGAACCAGATGAAGCCGAACAGCAGCGACATCGAGCCAAGGAAACCCAGATAGATGGGGCCGATCTGGGCATTGCCGATCTTGCCCATCCAATAGGAGAAGAAGGCACCGCCGTCGCGTGGTGAATCGCCCTTCGGCAGAGGCACACCTGCTTCGGCCGGTCCACGGACCTGCGTCTGGGTGAAGATGTTCTGATAGTAACTCATGATACCCTCCCCTCAGTTGACCAGAAACTGCACGAGCTCTTCGCCCGACCAGAATGGCATGTTGAGCCACCAGTCCCACCAGATGTTCCAGGGATCGGTCCAGATGGTTCCCGAAATCACGATGCAGATCGCGCTCCAGAACCCAGCAGACAGGGCCAGGAACAAGCCAACGCGGTGGATGCCCAAAGTGCCGACGGAATAGCCGATGAAGTCCCGGAAATAGGTGTCTTCATGTTCTGGCGTCTTCACGACCTCCCCCTTGCCGGGATTGACCGCTGACAGGATGAGCGCACCGTGCAACGCAAGCGCCAGCGTGGTGGTGAAGAAGAACGACACCGCCACAAGGTGAGCCGGATTGTACAGGAAGTTCCCATAAGAATAGCCGGTGTTGCTGACCCAGTTCAGGTGGGTGAAAATGCCATATGGGAAGGCATAACCCCACGATCCCATCAGCAGCGGTCGGATCACCTCAAGGGTGGCATAGGCAAAGATTGCTACGCTGAAAGCAACTGGAACATGGTACCCCATGCCCAGCTTGCGCGAAATCTCGACCATGCGGAGCGCCCATGAGATGAAAGCGCCAAGTGCACAGATCGTGATGACCTGCCACAGACCGCCTTCGCGCATCGGCGCCAGTCCCAACCCGGCCTCGATTGGCGGCGGATTGATGGTGATGAGCCAGGGATTGAATTCATTCTGAAGCGACGCGCTGAAGAAGATCAGGGCGGTGCCCAAAACGGCAAAGAATGCCGCCGAAACACCGAAAATGCCCATATAGAAGGGGCCTACCCAGAAATCGAACAGATCGCCGCCGATCAGCGTACCGCCCCGGACACGGTACTTTCTTTCAAAACTCAACAGAGCCATGGCGTGTCTCCTCGACGGGCTCGAAGTCTTGACCGCGCCGTTACGGCGGTGGCGCGATTGTTGACGGTTGCGGCGGACCGGGTTTGCCGGAGCCGTCGCGCGGATGGTTGGTTCGGGGTGGATGCGGGCGGCATGGCGGGCAGGCGTGCGCCTGCCCTTCCATCTGCTGCCGCCCGCTCCTGGTCGGGTGCGTTCCGGTCAACCCTTATGGGGTTGCCGCCGGCGCCGCATGGACAGAGGTGCTCAACCAGCTGCCATAACGGGCGGTGGACAGCTGAACGAAATGGTTCAGCATGACCATGAAGAACGCGAAGGTGAGAATGCCGATCAGCGCACGGCGCGGATCGAACAGAAGCCACACTTTCCACATATCAATGTCCTCCTCAGGCGATCACGAATTTGGCCCGAACCATGGGCGCCAGTTCCAGACAAGGACATGGGCGATCACGTTCAGGACGAAGAATGCTCCCATCGAGGCGACAAGCACCCCATGGAATTCCTTCGCTTCAGCTTCGGTAAGACCTGACAGGGAAGTGCGATCATCACTCGCCATATCTGCTCCTCCAACATATGCCATCAGGGTTTTGGCCCATCTGGCGCGACTGCCGCGTCAACACCACGCGGCGGGCATCCGATGCGGGGTCAGCCGCACCGAACCTTTGGCAGGCGGTGTCCGTCAGGCGCGGACACCCCCCACAATCTCGAGATCGGTCTTTGTCACCCGCTCGCCGCCATGGGCGCGCACACGACTTTCAGCTTCGTCGCGCAGCCGCTTGGCCGCGCTGATCCGCACCAGAACCGGCTGGGCCTCGACGATGGCATCAAATGCCGCCTTGGCCTGAGGCTCCCATTCCAGCTCGCGCGCCCGCGTCGGGGTAGCCGCCACTTGGTCCATCTGGGTGCCAAGCGGAAGGATATGGAACAGCGCATCGAACAGCGCATTGCACACTTCCTGCACCAGCCAGACCGCACCGGAATAGCCCATCACCGGCGTGCCGGTGTGGCGCCGGATAATGGCGCCTGGGAAAGAGACCGGGATGTATATCGCCCGGCCCCCGGCCTCTGCGGCATACATCCGCTCATTGTAGCTGCCGAAGAGAACCAGCGGCGGGCGGTCGTGAATCGCTGCACGGACGGCCTGATTGTCCGGCTTCACCCCTGCTGTTCGGGAGAAGGCGAAATTGCACGGCAAGCCCATGTCGGTCTCAAGGAAACTGCGAATACCCCGGGTGTAGGTCTCGGTCGCCACGATCCCAAAACTGGCCGTGGCAAAGAAGTCTTGCGTCACCGAGCGCCAGAGATCCCACAAGGGCTTGATCGTGGTGTGCTTTTCACGCGTGATGAACGGCTCGGCGTCGAGCCCGGTCAGTTCGGCAAGGCTGCGCAGGAAGGCGGTCGTCGAGTTCAGACCGATCGGGGCCTGCAGATAGGGACGCTCCAGCTTCTCGCACAAGGCGCGGCCGAACTCCCGATACAGGCAGACATTGACCTCGGCGTCAGCCAGCCTCTTCACATCAGCCAGGTGGCTGCCGAGCGGGAAGGTCATGTTGACTTCGCAGCCCACGCCCTCGATCAGGCGGACGATCTCGGCCAGATCCGACGGCATGTTGAATGTGCCATACATCGGCCCGATGATGTTGACTTTCGGCCTGGCCCCATCCTTGCGGGGGCGCGGTGCGGGGACTTTCTTGGCCCCATACTCGCTCCACAGCCAAACCAGCGCCCGGTCCGCAGACTGCCACTGGTCCTCGTCGATGGTGCGCGGCAGAAACCGCTGGATCGAGGTGCCTTCGGGCGTCACCCCTCCACCGATCATTTCAGCAATCGAACCGGTCACCACAACCGACGGCAATGTGGGATCAAGCGCGGCCCAGGCCCGCTTCATCGCATCTTCGGTTCCCGTCTGGCCCAGCTCTTCTTCGCCAAGGCCGGTGACAACGATTGGCAGCTCGTGCGGTGGAAGCGCATCAGTATAGTGCAGGACCGACGTGACTGGGAGGTTTTCGCATCCCACCGGCCCGTCAATGACGACCTGAAGGCCCTTGATGGCCGTGAAGGCATAGACCGCGCCCCAGTATCCACCAGCTCGATCATGATCGATGATCAGGGTCATGTTCCAACGGCCTCCCCCGCGTCAACAGCGTTGGCGGCCTTCTTCAGCTTTGCGGCAAACACTTTGCGGAACTCCGGGCGCTCCTGCGGGGTTTCCTGCCAGATGCCTGCCGTATCGCCGGTGCCGACGCCGTCGAAGAAGGCATCCATCGCCTCCATGCGGCCCTTGTTGGCCATCGCCGCATTGACGACGGTGGCGAGCGACCCTGCCCCGGCTGGCCCGAACAGCGGACGAGCCGAAATCAGATTGGTGAAATAGAGGGACGGAAGGCCCTTTTCCTTGGCGTGCTGCACCACCGGCGTGGTGCCAATGGCCAGGTCCGGCTTGAAGAAATCGACGGCGGCCTTGTCATCTTCCAGCGATGCGCGGAACTTGACTTCGGCACCATGGGCGACGAGCCAGTCTCGATCAGCCGCAGACCAGGGCGATTTGGGGCAGGCGGTGCCCACATAGGGCACGTCGGCCCCGCTCTCGATAAGGAGCCGCGCGACCAGAAGCTCGGAACCTTCGTAGCCAGAGACCGTGATCCGACCCTTGATCGGCATGGCATCCAGCGCACCG
>JALOSP010000116.1 GCA_025458365.1 Hyphomonadaceae bacterium | reverse complement strand
CAGCACAGTCTGTTCGAGTGTCTCGAATGGAGTCTTGTCGCGGTAGAAGAAGGTCTCGTTGGTGGTCATGGCATCGACCACCTTGTCACTCAACGCACCGCGTTGCAGGCGCAGGGCCTGGACCACATCCTCGACACCCGCCATCCCCTCGGCACGCGCGATCGGGGCCAGCCTGCTCTCGATCAGATAGGCTTTCTCAGGCGTCAGCACGAGGCCCGAGCGCTCCTTCACGAGCTTTGAAATGAAATCGAAATCGGCGGGCTTCATGGCGCCACTCCACGCAAGACGTCCAGAATGGCAGGGGCCACCCGGTCAATCGGTTTGATCACATTGGCAAGTCCGGCTCGCGCCACCGCGCCGGGCATGCCCCAGACAACGCTGGTCTCTTCATCCTGGATGATGGTCAGCGCGCCGGTTGGCGCCAGCGCTGCCACCCCCTTGCAGCCGTCCTGGCCCATGCCTGTCAGCACCACGGCCAGCGACTTGCCGCCATAGACTTTGGCGGCAGAGCGGAACATCTGGTCCACCGCAGGTCGGCAGAAGTTTTCCGGCGGATCCTGATTGAGCTTGATCCGGGTGACCCCGGCAACCTTCTCGACAGTCATGTGGTAGTCGCCGGGGGCGATGTAGAAAGTGCCAGGTTCGGCTGCCATGCCATGTTCGGCTTCCACCACGCGCGCGCCGGTATGGCTGCTCATGTGCTCGGCCAGGATTTTGGTGAACATCTTGGGCATGTGCTGTGTGATGAACACCGGGACCTGGATTTTGCCAGCCAGTGCGCTGACCACCTTGTGCAAGGCCTCCGGGCCTCCGGTGGACGATCCGATGAACACCGCTTCGGGTCGCGCCTGCAGCGAGACCGGGCGTAGCACAGGGCGCTGGGTCGCGGTCTGGACCGGTGCGCGCGCGGCTGCGTCGCCCGGCCTGACGAATGAGGCAGGCCTGCGCCGGGCGCCCAGCGCCTTCAATTTGGCAATCAGGTCACGCTTGTAGATGTCGGCGCCCGCGATCTTGCTGGCATCGGGTTTGGGCAGATAGTCCGATGCACCCAGGGCCAGGGCCTTCACAGTCACTTCGGCGCCGCGCTGTGTCAGTGTCGAGGCCATGATGACACGAGCACCGGGGGCAGCCTTGAGCACTTGTGGCAGGGCGGTGATACCGTCCATTTCGGGCATTTCGATATCGAGGATCACCACGTCCGGCTTGTGCTTGGCGGCTTCGTCGACACCATGGCGTCCGTTCACCGCATATCCGACCAGATCAATGCCTGGCTCGTCCTTCAGCCAGCGTGTCACCAGCCCGCGGATCACAGCAGAATCATCGACCAGCAGCACACGCACCGCATCGGTTTTTGGCGCGGCGGCAGGTGCAGATCGCAAGGAGGAGGGGGGCAGGCTGGTCACAGCAGTCCAGATGGTCTCAGGCCAGGCCGACTTCAGCAAATTTCGAATGCACGATCTCGCTGTCGAAGGGCTTCATGATATATTCGTTGGCACCGCTTTCGATGGCTTCGGCAATCGAACTCAAGTCGTTTTCTGTGGTACAGAACACCACCACAGGACGCTCGCCACCCGGGTCTGCGCGCAGGGCCCGGAGGAAGTCGATGCCGTTCATTACCGGCATGTTCCAGTCCAGCAGGATTGCATCCGGCATCTGGTTGCGGCAGCGGGCCATGGCTTCTGCGCCGTCACCGGCTTCCTCGACCGTGAACGACAGGTCTTCAAGGATCCTGCGGGCGACTTTGCGGATGACGCGGCTGTCATCGACGACGAGACAGGTCTTCATGGAAATGCTCCTTGATCGGGGCCGTTTGACCGACAGAATGGTTCAATGATCGACAGGTTCTGCCGGGGCGGCAGAGGCGTTGCGCGGGGTGAGGATGCGGGCGATGTCCAGCGTGATCAGCAGGCTGCCGTCGAGGCGATAGATCCCCTTGGAAACCGTCTGCCACATGGCGTCGAGATTGACCGGATTGGGCTCGAACCGGCTGTCTTCCAGCCGCAACACGTCGCCGACGGCGTCCACCAGGATGCCGAAAGCCTCGCCGTCGCGCTCCACCCCGACCGCCATCATCCCGGCATAGCCATTGGGGCGCTTGGGCAGGCCCAGCCGGGCACGGGCATCAATCGCGGTGACGATCCTGCCGCGCAGATTGAGGATGCCTGCAATCTCGGCACCGGCACCGGGCACTGGGGTCAGTTGCTGCAGGGCAAACACGTCATGGATATCGCCGACCTGTACGCCGAACAGCTGGTCGGCGATGTGCAGGGTCACAAACTCGCGGGTGTCGGCGCTGGCCAGCACCGAGGTCTGCGGGGCTTTCAGGGCAGCAGCACTCATGCGGCACTCCTTGCACGTGAGATGTAGTCGATGGTGGAGAGCAGGCTTGACCGGTCGGACTTGCGGACGAGCCCTGCAAAGTCACCAGCCTGGGCATCGCGTGAGCCGGACAGGGCCACAACCGGCGCTCCGGCCAGCCTTGAATCGACCAAGAGCTTGCGGGCTGACTCCACATCCACATCAATATCGGCCAGCACTGCGGTCGGCTTTCGATACTCGGCGCAGAGCAATGCTGCCGATACCGTATCGACGGCCTCGACCTCGTACCCAGCAGCACGCAGCAGCGGCGAGAGCAGGTTGCGGAAGAACGGGTTGCGCTCCACCAGCACGATATGACGGGCAGGCTCTTCGAGGCCGGGATCGTCCCAATCGCCCAGAGCCTGGGTCAGATGATGGCCGACGTCGATGATTTCGGTGGCCACACCCTTGAGCACGGCCACACCGAGCACGCCCGGCCGGTCCGCCGACATCTCGATGTCGAGCTTCTCTTCCACGATGTCGATGATCGCATCGACGGCCAGACCGGCGCTCAGGCCCATGTGGCTGAACACCAGGATCGGTTGGTCGCCCTGATCGCGAATGGCCTGGTAGGGGTCCACCGGCACGATTGGCATCAGCGAGCCGCGATACTGCACCATGACCCGGCCGTCGGCCCGCTCGAAGGTCGCCGCATCGAGGTCTTCCAGACGGGTGACCAGCGACAGCGGCACGGCGCGCGGCTCCTCGCCACCGGCCTTGAACAGCACCATGGAGGTCTTTTCTTCAGCCGCCTTGCGCTTGGCCACGGCAGCCGCATCGATCGCTTCAGGCTCATCGACCCTTTGTTCGGAGACGCCGGCGGCCTTGGCCACCGAAGCCGGATCGACAATCATGATCACCGAACCGTCGCCCAGGATGGTGGCGCCTGAGAAGGTCTTGACGTGGGCCACCGCCGATGACAGCGGCTTGACCACGATTTCTTCGGTGTCAAACACCGCATCGACCACCACGCCAAACAGCTTGTCGGCATGCTGCATTACCACGACAAATTCGCTGTTGGCTGCTTCACCCGCACCGGAACGGTCTTTCGGCTCACCAGTCAGGATTTCGGCCATGTCGATCAGCGGCAGCAACCGGTCCCGCAGGCGCAAAACACGGGCATTGTTGATGGTTTCCACCCGGTGTTCGGATGTACCGCCCGCGCCCACAAGTTCGACCACCGACAATTGCGGGATGGCAAAGCGCTGGTCTGCGGTCCCCACAACCAGTGCCGAGACAATGGCCAGGGTCAGCGGAATCTTGATGTAGAAAGTGCTGCCGCGACCTTCATGCGATTGCACGTCGATGGTGCCGCCGATCAGCTCGATATTGGTACGCACCACGTCCATGCCGACACCGCGACCGGACAGGCTGGTGACCTGCTGGGCGGTGGACAGACCGGCGGCAAAGATGAAGCGGTGGACCTGCTGGTCTGACATCTGCCAGGCTTGCTCTTCGCTCACCAATCCGTTGCGGATCGCCTTGTCGCGGATGCGCGCGGTGTTGAGACCGGCGCCATCGTCAGAGACTTCGATGACGATATGACCGCCTTCGTGATAGGCGTTCAGCCGGATGATGCCGGTTTCGTTCTTGCCAGACGCGGCGCGTGCGGCGGGTACCTCGAGCCCGTGATCGCAGCTGTTGCGGATCATGTGGGTCAGCGGATCCTTGATCAGCTCCAGCACCTGACGGTCCAGTTCGGTGGCTTCACCATCCATGACCAGGTCGATCTTCTTGCCGAGGTCGCGCGCTGCGTCGCGCACGATACGTGGCAGCTTCTTCCAGGCCGTGCCAATCGGCTGCATCCGCGTCTTCATCACGCTGTCTTGCAGCTCCGAAGTCACTGCGGACAGCCGTTGCAGCGGCGCCTTGAACTCTGAATCGGTGCTGTTGCGCACCATCTGGAGAAGCTGGTTGCGGGTCAGCACCAGCTCGGACACCATTGTCCTCAGGGTTTCGAGCACATCGACATTCACCCGGATCGTCTGGTCGGCAACCCGGCCGCCCTTGGCCCCGCCGTCGCCGTCATCGTCGATCACGGCCGCACGGGCAATTGGATTGGCGCGGCGTTCCTCGAACGGGGCTTCAACACCTGCAGTCATTGTTGCATCAACCGGAGCCGGTTCGGCCAGCGGGTCTTCAAACTCGGCGGCCATGAAGGCGGCTTCCAGCGCAGCCAGCGACACCTCACCGGGCTTCAGGTGGCGGCCCAGATCGGCGTCCCACGTGGGGTCGTCACTGGTGGCCGCAGCAACAACCGGCTCTGGTGGCTTCACGGGTGCAGGGGCCGGGACGGGAGCGCTCGCGACCACGGTTTCGCCTTCAGCCGCACGCTCAAGCGCACCGATCAGAGCCGAATCATCTCCCTCCGGCTCGCTGCCGGTCTGTTCGAGGTCGGCCAGGATTTCCTTGATCCGGTCGATCGATTCCAGCACCAGCTGGACCGTGTCGGACGTCGCGACCAGTGCGCCATCGCGGAACTTGCCCAGAAGGGTTTCACCCGCATGGGCCACGAACTGGAGCCTCGGCAGGCCGAGGAACCCACATGTGCCCTTGATCGTGTGGACCAGACGGAAAATGTTGTTCAAGGTTTCCTTGTCTGTCGGGTCGGATTCCAGCTTGACCAGATCATTGTCCACGGTTTCGAGGAACTCGTTGGTCTCGGTCAGGAATTCAGCAAGCAGATCATCCATGATCGCAGTGTCCCATGCGGCGGAAAAGCCGGCGCGGAGGCCCCCGGGAGGACAGCGCGCCTTACCATCCTGTCTGGACCCTACTCCGTTAAGGCAAGCCTAAGGCAGCTTCAGAAATTGGCGCTCCGCCTGCAATCAATCGGGTTGTTGCTGCCAGCGTATTGTCCGTCGCATTGACCGGGCAGGCCGGGTTCTGTACCGGCTGCCTCTCAGCCGACATCACTGGCAACGCGCAGGCCCCCTTTCCGGGACCGCTTGTGCATGCCTGCACGCCCGGCCAGACCAAGGATTGCCCGACCATGACCGCCCGCCCCATCCGCGCCCGCAAACCCACTGGAGTTCTGGTGCTTGCCAATGGCACAGCTCTGTTCGGGACCGGTTTCGGCGTGGTCGGCAGCGCAGTCGGCGAAGTGTGTTTCAA
>JALOSP010000115.1 GCA_025458365.1 Hyphomonadaceae bacterium | reverse complement strand
AAGTGTAAACAATAAGAAGAAGGAAATTGGATACTGATTTGAAAAATTTCAACAGAATCAATAAATCCGATAAAAAGATTCAAAATACCACCATGACTTCCGTCATCGAAAACCAGTTTAATATAGAATGGAATCACTGGCTGGCCACATCTGTGTAAATAAAAGGCAGATTCGTCGAAGATACACCTTGTAATGACATTTTTCGCCACTATAAGTGCGTGTTAAACCGTTAGGTAAAAACAACTGGCTGGGTAACACACTCCATTTCGATTGTTTGACCGTTCGATTAGCAATCGATTATATAATAATGTTGTAGCTAATCGATTGCAAAAGCATTCGCAGCTGTATCTCCTCCTGCACTCAAGAGGCTGCAGAGGAGATAGATGGAGACACCGTTTCCGTCAGCTTCGCGGGTATGGACCACGAGTGGCAGGCCGGTTGCGCGGGCTGCGCCGATATGGGTCCTGAAGACGGCGACCTGATCATCCTGCGGGCTGTAGCCATAGTGGAAATCCAGCCCGGTCTCGCCGATGCCGATCACCCGGTCAGGGCGGGCCAGCCCGATCAGCTCTTCCACTGTCAGGTTCAAATGGTCGCGGGCATAGTGTGGATGGGCGCCGACCGTCCGCCAGAACGCTGGCCGGCTGTCCGTGATCGCTGCAATGGTTGGGATACTGGCAATCCGGTCGCTGATCGAAACCATGCCGGTAATGCCAGCCAGCGTGGCGCGGGCCAACACGTCATCAAGGTCACCGGCAAAGTCTTCATGGTGCAGATTGACGTGGGTATCGATCATGGTGTTGCTGAGCCCTGTCGGGCAGCCAGGACGGCCGCGACGCGATTCAGGCCATGCAACACCGCAGATCCCGGTTCAAGGTTGATACCCTCCACCTGTGCCCGCAAATGCTGGACCTCTGCCCAAAGCCGCCCGCAAGCCTCCGGGCCTGCCTGTGCAGCCAGCCGGGCCATGATCAGGCTTTCGCCCGGTTCGATTTCGCCAATCGCCATCCCGGTGCCTGCGCGTGCGGCCCGCGCCAGCCAATCGCACAGCATGTCGGCGAACAGCTTGAACGTCTCAACCTTGCCTGCCGTGGCAGCCAGTTGCTGAGCGCCTTTTCGGCTTGGCTTGGGCAGCATCGACAGCCAGGCCGACAGGTCGCGGTAAAGGCTGGCCGCACCCGCGCCGCGAAGCGCAATGGCCCGGCCCGGTGCGCCGCGTGCCAGGCCGAGCAAGGCAGGGTCACTGATCCCGGTCGCTGCAGACAATATATCTGCCTCCACCGGACCCAGATCCACCCGTCGGCAACGCGACCGGATCGTCGGCAGGAGGCGGCCGGGTGCATGCGTGACGAGCACCAGCAAGGCACCAGGTGGCGGTTCTTCCAGGGTTTTCAGCAGCGCATTGGCCGCATTGGCATTCATTTCGTCGGCCGCATCGATGATTGCCACCCGTCGTCCGGACCCGCCATCGGCACTCAGCCCGAAGAAGCCGGTCAAGGTGCGGATCGTATCGACGGCAATTGACGCCCCGACCTTGTTCTCGCCGACATTCAAGCGTGTGGCGGTTCGCAGGTCGAGGTGAGCACCCTGTGCGATCTTGCGGCACACCGGGTCGTCAGGATCACTTGCGAGTGTCCCGTCTGAAAGTGGGCGCGCGCCAAGCGCCCGGCGTGCCAGTCTGTATGCCAATGTCGCCTTGCCGGTGCCACGCGCGCCAGCAATGATCCAGGCGTGGTGCATCCGCGGACCGTCCAGTGCGCGGGCCAGCGACCGTTCAGCGGCTTCATGCCCGATCAGCCCGAACACCTCGCGTGGATGCGGGCAGCCGGGTTCCTGGTCCGGCAGATCCACTGCCTCAGCCATTCTTGCGCGCTTCCAGCCGGGCCGACAGCACCTGCCATGCTGCTTCGAGCACGTCGGGCGGGCTTGCCGCAGCATCAATCAACACGCAGCGGTCAGGATTGTTGCGCGCGATCTGGTGGTAGGCATCGCGCAAGGCCCCATGAAATGCCACCGCGCGGGCTTCAAACCGGGCTTCATGACCGCCACGGGACGCCGCCCGCGCCAGCCCAAGGGCAGGATCAAGGTCGAGGATCAGGGTCAGATCAGGCCGCGTCGAACCCACCACCAACGCGTCCAGAGCCTCGACCAGGGCCGGACCGGTGCCACCGGCAACGCCTTGATAGGCACGGGTGGAATCAGAAAACCGGTCGCACAACACATGGGTTCCAACTGCCAGCGCAGGTCTGATCCGTCGCTCCAGATGATCCTGCCGTGCCGCGTAGAACAAAAGGACCTCTGTTGCTGCAGTCCAACGCTCAGGCTCTCCGGTCACGAGCAATGCCCGGATGTCTTCTGCCCCCGGCGTCCCGCCTGGTTCGCGGGTAACATCCACTGGATATCCGGACTCTGCCATCCGGACCGCCAGGGCCCTGACCAGTGTGCTCTTGCCAGCTCCCTCGCCACCTTCGAAAGTGACAAACAAGCCCGTACCGGGCAGCGGTGATTGCGGAACAGGCGCCATGTCCCAACCGTTGCCGCCGCCATGCTCATGGGTCAAGCGCCAAGCATCAGTGACCGCCCGTCAGGTGTCTTCGATCATTCGAGCGAGGCAATGACCACGGCGCCCAACCCCATCCCGGTGGCCCGCTCACGGGCCTGAGACACGGCACCTGGATCGCGGACGCTCAACACCAGACGATACAGCGTGCGGCCATTGCTGTTGGTTTCGCGGATCGACACCATCCCGAGGCTTGCGGCCTGGCGTGCGGCCCGATCGGCGTTGGCGCGGCTGGAGAACGCCCCCAGCTGGACCATGACAGGCCTGTCAGCCGGACTGGTGGCAACCGACGTTGGACGTGCTGGTGCCAGGCGCGACCCAGTTGGTCGTGCTGCGGGCGGGCGGACACCAGTTCCATTGGCTTCCTGGCTGCGGAGTGGAGCAGCGGCGGTCGCAGTCGATGCCGACCTTGCATTCGCCAGGGCCACACTCGTGGTCCGGGGAGACGCCGTCCGGGAAGGCACAGTCCGGGTGGCCACCGTCGGGGCGAGCGCTATCTGGGGGGCCGCAGTCTGGGAGGCCGCCGTTCGCGGGGGCGCAGTTTGGGGAGGCCGTCCGGCAGCAGCAACAGTCTCTGGTGCCTGGGCCAGATTGGCAGCAGTCACCAGCGGCTCAGCCGGGGCCGGGCCCACATAGCGGACCCGCACATCGGTGGTGCCTTCGTCCTTGAAGTCCAGCAATTCTGCAGCCCGTGCCGACAGATCGATCACGCGGTCGCCCGTGAATGGGCCGCGATCATTGACCCGCACCACCATGGACCGGCCATTGGCCAGATTGGTCACCTGGACAAGGCTGGGGATCGGCAAGGTCGGGTGTGCGGCGGTTGGGATTGTCTGGTCGAACAGTTCGCCATTGGCTGTGGTGCGGCCATGGAAACCGGGACCATACCAGGACGCACGCCCGGTCTCGTCATAGTCCGGCTCGACAGCCGGGATGAACCATCTGCCCCCAGCCTCGTAGGGCGCGCCGATCTTCTGCCAGGGCGCGGCCTCGGTACTGGCCGGATTGGCCAAAAACGGCGCCAGTTCTTCGAACAGGGCCAGTTCCGGGGCTGGCATATCACCGCTCAGCACAGCAGGTTGTACAATCGGTGCCCGGGCCTGCGATGAAGGTGCAACAGGCTGTCGTGGCGGGTTGGCAGCCTGGCTGGCGGAGCGAACTGTGGCTGGCGGCACAAACGGCTGGGCCGCGCGAGCTGGCCTTGCGGCTTCTGGCCTTGAGACAGCCGGGCTTGAGGCTTCCGTGTTGACACGGCGGGAGACGCTGCGGCTTTCGGTCGAGCCAGGCCGAGCATTGCTGGTTGGGCTGGCTGCAGCCACCGGGCTTGCCGAGCGGGGAGCTGCCGGCGCCACGTGTGGGGTTGCCGGGGTCGCGCTGGCTGCCGGGCTCGCAGCCTCGATGTTGCCCCGAGGCGTCGGCTGCGGATTCTGAATTGCGGCTTGGAAAGGCGTAGCGGTTCCTGGAACACGAAACACCGGAGCATTACCCCTTGCCTCGGTCTGGGCGGCGATCTGGCGCGGATCGATCCGCACATAGCCTTGCGGGTTCAAAACCTGAACGGCTGCAGCCGGGCGGTCCAGCCGGACCACAGTATCGGGGATCGGTTCGGCAAAGCCGCTGACTGGTACGAACAGGCCAGACAGCGCGCCAATGCAGCACACGAGCAGTTTTCGGGCCATTCTGGTCTTTCCGTTTTCACCCGGCATTTGCCGGGACCCACCATTGCCAAACCGGCCTTCATGCCGGTCTCATGCCTCCTGCCTAACCTGTCGCTGTAAATCCGGCGCTTGAAAGTTCCGAACAATTTTACCGGAATGCCGTTTTCGCGCGGCAGAGATCCAGCTTCCCTGCCCGTCTGGATGTCCTGAGCGGTTTGGCGACTGCAAGCCGCACTCGCCAAACCGGCCCGATCTGTGGTTTGAGAACCGGACCGGACAGGTGGCCGAGTGGTTTAAGGCAGCGGTCTTGAAAACCGCCGTAGGTGAAAGTCTACCGTGGGTTCGAATCCCACCCTGTCCGCCAATTCTTCATGTCTCACGCCGCAAAGCGGCTCCGACGGGACGCGGCACGGGCCGCGACGCCCGGTCGGGCTTGCGAACCCTGACGGGTTCGAACTGGCTCCCAGCAAGTCCGCCAGCGTTTGCTATTGTTGTATCCTGTGTCACGCACCAAATCTGGGCCCGGCAATCGCGACGAGGGCTTTGGCACGGGCAGTCTCGCTTAGGCCTCGCAGGTCGGCTGCACCATGCTCGGTCACCACAATATCTGTGTCGGCCCGACCCAGTGTGACAGGGCCACGGCCTGTCCCGGCAGGTACGATCCGGCATTCGCCAGCGCTGCTGGATGGCAGGACAATGATCCGCGTACCGCCTCCCAGACCTGCACCCTGGGCAAAATCGGTGGCGCCACCGGGGCCAGACAGCGGGCCTTTCGGTCCGGCCTCACTGAACACCTGGCCCCAGCTATCGACCTGCAGGGCGCTGTTGACTGTCACCATGCGCGGCTGGCGCGCAAGCCTTGCCGCATCATGGGTCACACTGGCGGGCTGAAACTGAAACAGGGCTTCAGCCACGCGGTCATACAGCGCGCGGGTTCCCAGTGCTGCCCCGGCCAGCACACTGGGACCGTCGCGCAGCGCACCGGCATCGATCAACGCAAGCACCTCATCGCCCACCAGTCCGCTGTGGAAGCCAAGGCCCCGACGGTCCTTCAACGCCGCAATCACGGCGCCCGGCAGCTTGCCCACCCCATATTGCAAGGTTGCCCCGTCCGGGATGAAATGCCCGGCATGGCGCGCGATGGCCTCGGCAATCGGGTCTGGCGGATTGGGGGCGAGTTCCGGCAATGCTGTTTCAGCTTGAACCACAGCGGTCAGCGCCTGCCAGGGAATCCCCGGATGGCCTGCCACCGCAGGCAAGGCCGGATTGACCTGCGCGA
>JALOSP010000114.1 GCA_025458365.1 Hyphomonadaceae bacterium | reverse complement strand
GCCTGCGAAGCAGCCCGAGGGGGTGTTTCGATCCACCCGCAGCGTTGCCTCCGGCCAACGTCCCTTCCGTCAGGCCGGCGTCCGACACCTCCCCAGCCGGGCTGGGGAGGAGGCATACCCGCCCCAGAAACCAGATCACGTCAGGCGGCCTGTAAGCCGGGTTCTGTCCAGGGTGTTGCCACCCCTGGGCAGTCATTCATCTGGGATGGCTGTTGCCAGCCACCTCGTGCAACCTACCCGGACCCCAACCCTGCAAACCGGGCATGATCCGCTTGCGCGCACCAAAAGGGTCCCTATTCGGTCTTGCTCCGGGCGGGGCTTGCCGTGCCTGCGTCCTTGCGGTTGCAGCGGTGGGCTCTTACCCCACCGTTTCACCCTTGCCGCTCTGACCCGAAAGTCTGCGCGGCGGTCTGTTCTCTGTGGCGCTATCCCTTGACCGGCCCATCGATGATCCTCGCGGATTCAAATGGACCGGCCCGGCGGGCGTTACCCGCCGCCCTGTCTGCTTGGAGCCCGGACTTTCCTCAGGAACGACCTTTCGGTCCGTGTCCCCGCGACTGCCCGGCCGCCTGACGTGACCTGTAGTGTGGCCGGTTCAACCGGCATGTTCAAGGGGACGGCCTGTCCACGCCTGCACCAGCCTCGAAATCCGACCCAGCGTGTCCACATCGATGAAGCCATCCACCTTGTCCTGCCGGAACCGGCGCTGGAAAGCCACGACCACATTCCGGAAGCTCTGGTCATAAGTGCCATTGACCACACAGGGGTATCCCACAGTGGCCAGCCCGGTCTGGGCCACGGCGATGCCGCGATCCTGCTGTCCCGGCGTGTCGAACAGCACCCGATGGTCACCGTCGGTCGGGCCTTCACCGCACCAGATCGACAGACCCGCATCCGCCAGCCGCTTCCACGGGAAGTGCTCGCCGGGATCGGATTTGCGCGACGGGGCATGGTCGGAATGGCCGATCACGGCGTGCGGCCCCAGCCCGTGCTTGTCGAGCAGATGTTTCACCAGCGCCATGGTGGATTGGATCTGCACCTCCGGATAGGGTGGCAGGTCGAACGGGTGGCCGCCATTGTTGATCTCGATCCCGATGGAGGCCGAGTTCATGTCGGTGGTTTCCCCGGCCCAGCCGCCGGCCCCGGCATGCCAGGCGCGATGCTCGTCCTGCACGAGCTGAAAGATGCGTCCGTCGTCGTGGATCAGATAGTGGCTGGACACCCGCGGCAGGGAAGGCGGTGGTGGCGGGGGTTCCAGCGGGACATCCATGCCAGTCATGGCGGGGTCCACCGGCATGTCGCGGGGCAGGTCGGTCTGGTAGTTGGCGGTGCGCGGGGCAGGGTCGCTCAACACACGCAACGAGGCCATTGGATTGATGATGGCGGTGTAGTGCAACATCACGAAACGGATCGGCCTGGCCCGTTCGTTCCAGTTGGGCGAAGGGTGCTGGATGAATTCGGGCAGAGGCATGATGGGTTCAGCCGTCCTTGTGCGTCGGCGGGTCGGGCGGGGCGATGTGACAGGATTGCGCATCATGGCAGGTGGGCCCCAATGAGTATCAGCCGTTGCGCATGCCCGACACGGCTTCATCCGGCAAGACCCTGTTCTCGCGGCTGGCCACCAGACCGACGCCTGCCAGCGTGAGGGCTGCACCCAAACCAAGCTGCCAACTCATCGGCTCACCCAGAACGACGATGCCGACAATCACGGCCCAGACCGGTACCATCAGGGTCAGTGGAGCGACCCGTGTAATCTCGTAATTCTTCAAGATCACATAATAGGCCGAGTGCCCGAAGATCGATACCACCAGCACCGAGAAGGCCAAACCGGTCCAGACCTGCCATGAAGCGCTGGTCAGGGCTTCGATCTGTCCGGTCTCGGTGATCAGGCTCAATGCCATAAGCGGCGGGAACGAAAACAGGGCCACCCAGGCCTGTAGGTTCAAAGCCGGCAGGGGATCGATCTTCTTCATCATGATCGAGCCGACGGCCCCGCAGGCTGCCGAGGCAACGACCCAGAGCAAGCCCGGATCAAACGCCAGGGCACCCGGCTTCCACAGGATGACCAGCACACCGGCGAAAGCCAGCACCATGCCGCTGATCCGCTTGGCCCGGACCACTTCACCCAGCACCAGCACCGACAGAATGGTCACCATCGGCAGGCCAAGCTGGCCGACAATCGCCACGGCGCTTGCCGGTGCGGCAGCCAGCCCCAGAAACAGAAGGGCAAAGTGCATGGCGCCAATGCCCATGCTGATGGCAAACACTTTGCCCCATTGCTTTGGCACCGGGCGCAGCATCGGCGCGAGGCAGAGCGCAATCCCGACGAACCGCAATGCCACAGCAAACACCGGCGGGATTTCGCTGACAATCACCCGTGTCCACGGCAAATTGATCCCCCACACGAAGCAGCAGGCCATCAGAAGCGCAAAATGGGCAGGTTTCAACGGAGGGGCCGACTGCGTCAGGAGGTAACAGGGTGACAGGGTCTGTGCCTGCCTGATGCCACCGGCGCAAGGTCAAAACGACGGCGCCGTCAGCAATTCACTCAAGTCAGCCGACCGCCAAGCGACCACCACCCATCGACAGGTTTGAGGCTGGTTTTGACCGGATCAACGGGCGCCGCGGTCCGCTTCCCAGTGGCCTCGCCCGGTCATGCGCGCATCCAGCACCACCGGCTGCTGGCGCGCGGGTTGCGGTTGCAGGCCCAAAGGACCATGCAACCGGGCCAGCAACAAGCCCGTCAACCCGATCACGGCAGCAATCATCAGCACGCTCAAGGCACTGAACGCCAGGAGGGCGATGAGCGTGATTGCTGCCACCCCGCCCACAATCAGGGCGGCGGATCTGGACAGAAGCGAACGGAGCAGGGCCAGAGGCTGTTTCATACCCGTAAGATGCCCCTGTTTTCGCGTCCGTCAAGCGGGCAGTCGTGTTATTGCCGTTCACGAAGCCTGTGTGCGCTGTTTCGTGGCAGTGTTTTCGCCAGCATGTGAGCGGCGTGCAGCAGGTCTGCCGAGGGCTTCGTAGGCCGTGTTCAGGGCCGCCGCCCGGGCGTTCGCGGCTGCGACAAAGTCTACAGGCCCGCCACGCCCGATGAAGCGGTCCGGGTGGGCCTCGGCAATCCCATGCAGCCAGGCTGTCCGGATCTCGTGGGCTGTCGCCGACGGTGTGATGCCCAGAACAGAATAGGGATCCTGTGGCCGGTCGGGCAGGTGGCGCCGGGCGATGAACTCGAATCGGGCGTGGTCGATCCCGAACAATCGGGCCACTGTTTTCAGGAACTCTTCTTCCTCGCGAGTCAGGATCGCATCGGCCACGGCAACAGCAAACAGCACGTCGAGCACGTCGGCGAGCAATTCGGGTGAATTGGCAAAACGCCGCGCCAGTTTGCGGGCATAGCCTTCAAAACCATGCACGGTCTCTTGTGCCAGCTGGAACAGCTGATCGAGCGCGAACACGTCAGAGGACGCAACCGGAAATGCGCGACGCAGTGCCATGGCTTCAGCCTCGGTGGTGATCCCGTCGGCGCGCGCCATCTTGGCGCCAAGTGCCACCACGGCTGCGGCGAAATCGGCATCGGGACGTCCTGCCGAAAGCCTTGCGGGCATGGCCTCTGCGCGCCTGTGATCGCGGGCGCCAAACAGGCTTGCAGCCACTTCTGTGAATCTCGACCAGACTGACATTCTGGCCGCTCTACCGCATGGCTGGCAGCCTGGCCATGTCATGATGGCAGGCTGTTGACTGGCGCACCCGCCAGAGAACCACCACCGCTGCTTTCACCGGGGGGGCGCGTTTGGTTGATTGGCAAGGCGTTTGCGTGTGCGGGTGCATGAACACAACCTTTGACCCATTCTGGATCGCCTCCCAGTTGCAGCTCACTCCTGCACAGTTGTTGGCTGTCCCATTTGCGGTCATTGCGGTCCTGTGGCTCTCATCGCGCATGTCACAACAGTTTGAGACCGCTAACCACGGTGCAGCCTCGCGCACGGGCCAGGTGTTGCGCTTCGGTGTTGGTTTTGCGGGCGGCGTGCTGGTCCTGCTGCTTGCCATGAACCTGCTTGGTGGCCTGGCAGAGCGCCTGCGCGATGTCAGCCCGTAGATCAGTTTGCGTTCGTCTGGCTACGTCCATGCAACCCCGGCATCGATCCGGATGCTGCATGGCCCGCCCCGGTCGATACAATGCGACAGGTCTGGCGCACGATCCATTCAACATGCATTGCTAGAACTACTGGGGTGGACGGGGGCCAGCATGATTGCCGAAACGCTTGCAACGCTTGAAATGATGTCAGGCATTCCCCGGGAAGCCTTGTTGGGCGCACCCTTCGCGCTGGGTGCCGGGATGCATCTGGTGAATGCTCAATCGGGGCAGGGCGCCCGTGTCCATGCTGCCGGGGCGTGGAAAGGGCTTGAACAGCGCGTGCCCCTGTTGAGCCCGCTGTTCATTCAGGTTGCGATGCTCGGCCTGGTGTTTGGCAGCGTCTTGGCCGTTGCAGCCTTGACCGGCTGGATGCCTGGACTTTCGCAAAACTGAAAACGGGGCAACGCGCTGACACGATCATGACGCGCCATGCTTGTGAGCCGGGCGCGTCATCGTCTGCGTTCAATTCGGGTCCAAGGGCACCTTACCGGTCGCGACCGAACGACCCGACCTGATAGAAGCATGGCGGCACCGAGCAAGCTGCCATCGAAACGGTCAGGCGCGCATTGGGGACAGCGCGCGGTGTGCTGAACCGGATCACCGGAGTATCGTCGACCGCAAAATCGCTGGCCAGTTCATTGCCGCGGCTGTCCTGCAGCTGCAGGTCCATGTCCGAGCAATCGGCATCGCACACCCCGACAAACACGTAGTCACGGCCCGGATTGAGCTGAAGCGTGAACGATTCGCTTTCGCCCTGGGAAAGCGAGGAGGCGCGTGGCTGGCGCAGCGAGGTCCAGCCCGAAACACCCAGTTCGGCGCGCGCATTGCGCATCTGGCTGTCCAGCAGTGACTGGATGTCGCCCGACTGGGCCACCACGGGTGCGCCGACACCGATCCCCACAGCGATGGTGGCAACGGTCACGGCAGCAGCGATCAGCTTCTTCATCAGACTTTCCCCTTTTTTCAGGAACCTTGGTTCCAGCAACAAGTCCCGACGTGGCTTTTACTGTCCGACGCGGGGAATGCATCCCCGAAATCGGGGAGTGCAGCCCGATTTGCAGCAAGTGGCGGGTGATCGGGTCGGCACCGTCTTGCGCGCGCCTGGACCGCACGCGTGTCCGGTTGCAGGGCGGCTGGGTCAGCCGCGCTCCGGCAGTTGAATGGAACGCGTGCTGGCAGCACGCATGGGCAGCTTCAAGGCGAGCGCCGCAGACCTTCCGATCCGCCTGATGCAGGCACGGACGTCTGCGGTCCCGGCTTTACCCAACCGGTTCAACCACTTCCACCGGGTCATAGGCCAGGATTGGCGCCAGCCAGCGTTCGGTATCGCGCAGGCTCATGCCCTTGCGTCGGGCATAGTCTTCCACCTG